>JBBSPQ010000461.1:0-3125 GCA_038258585.1 Pseudomonadales bacterium | reverse complement strand
CATCATGAATCACTTCCGTCAGCGCGCCTCTGGCCCGAACGGCTTTCGCCTCCTTGAATGCTCTGGCCATACGACTGACGACGGCAGGAGGCTCCACAGGCAGTTTCTGCTCGGGAGGACTGTCAGGCTTATGAACACCAATGACGGGCATGACCAGCATGGAGTGATGGGCCGTGATTGCGCGGCCACTCTCCGAAAGCAGAGTTGGCATCGGCACTTTGCGCTCGTCGCAGATTTCCTTCACTGCAAAGACGATGACGTTGGCGTATTCCTTCAAACCGTAGTTGATGGATGACTCGACATTTTCATACTCGCCACCGTAGCTGCCGCCGTAATTCACCCCAAGGCCACCGCCCACATCGAGATATTTCACCTTCACGCCACGGGTATGCAGATCGGCATAGAATTGGGCAATCTCGCGCACAGCTGAGCGCAGCACTTGAGTGTCGGCAATCTGGCTGCCCAAGTGAAAATGCAGCAGTTCGAGACGGTCGGTGATGCCGCGCTGCTCCATTTCCTGCACCAATTTAACCAGCTCGGGTACGGTCAGACCGAACTTGGAGCTGGAACCGCCGGATTCAAACCATCGCCCCGACCCACGCGTCGACAGCTTCACCCTAACCCCCAATCGCGGTGCATTCGCTGCTGTCAAACCGCGCTGGTCCGCCAGCACCATCAGTTGTTCGAATTCCGTGTACTTCTCAATCACCGGCAACGCTTGTTGCCCCAATTGCTGCGCATTCAACATCAGGGTCAGCATGGAGCGATCCTTGACCCCGTTACAGAGCAGCAGAGTCTCGTCTCCGATCAACGGCAGAGTCGCCATCAACTCCGCGCGAGAACCACACTCCAGACCCAGATTAAATTCTTTGCCCGCGTCCATCACTTCTGCTACAACTTCGTGCAGCTGATTTACCTTGATGGGATAAATTGTGCGGTATTCGCCATCGTAATCGGCCTCTTCTATCGCTTCTCTGAAGGTTAGATTGAGACGTCGTACTCGCGCACTGATGATGTCCTGAAAGCGAACGATCAGAGGTAATGAACAACCTTCGGCTAGCGCCGCGTCGATGACTTCGGTGATGTCGATTTCGAGATCACTGCCCGGAATCGGTCGGACTGCCGCATGCCCTTTTTCGTTAATGCCAAAAAATCCTGCACTCCAAGTTTTTACGGCGTAGAGTTCTTCCGCATCGGCGGGAGTCCATGTCGGTTTAGTTGATTTGTTATCGGTCACGTACCACTCCTTTTTCGAGTTAAAAGCGATCGCTCATCCGCGACGCAACGCCTTACATTCCGCGTAAAGACACAATAACTCTATGGCAATTTGTGCCGCTGCCAATGCTGTTATCTCTGCGTGATCATAAGCAGGCGCCACCTCTACCACATCCATGCCAACGAGATTGATACCCACCAGACCACGAATAATGTCCAGCGCCTGAAACGAAGTCATACCCCCTGGCACGGGGGTTCCGGTACCCGGCGCATACGCAGGATCGAGGCAATCGATATCGAATGTCAGATACACAGGATTGCTGCCTACCCGCTCGCGTATCTGCTGAATGATGGCGTCGTTACCCTTTCGGTGCACATCTGCGGCGGAGACAATACTGTAACCGAGAGTGTCATCATTGGTGGTCCGAATTCCGACCTGAATAGAACTTCCAGGAAGAACGATTCCTTCCTTGGCTGCCTTGTAGAACATAGTCCCGTGATTGATTCCTTCGCCGGAAGAAGGCCAGGTATCGGTATGCGCGTCGAAGTGAAGCAGACTGATGGGGCCATGCATTTTGGCATGAGCGCAGAGACTCGGATAGGAAATAAAATGATCGCCACCAAGAAGCAATGATGCCGCTCCTTCAGCGAGAATCTTCGCTACATGCTCTTCGATATGGCCGACACTCAGCAAGCCACCCTCGCAGTCACCGTAGTCGATTACTTTCATTGCAGCCACAGGATCTGTCTGCCACGGCCACGGACGCTCCCATGCCAGCGACAGCGATGCGTTACGAATTGCTCTCGGCCCCAAACGAGCACCGGAGCGATTGGTCGTCGCAATATCAAAAGGCACTCCGCTGACGGCTACATCGATACCTTTCAGATCACGCGAATACGGAATTCTAAAGAAACTGCCAGCACCACCGAAACTGTGCGACCCGACCATGCCGGTGCCCGGCGTACCAATAAATGCGTTGTCCCAACTATCCATTCAACGACTCCTCCCGTAATTCACGAATTTAGCGATCTGACGTTGTTAGCGGCGGCACAGTGGCCGGCATGCGTCTATTGTGCGTCAGCTGCTCAAAAGCATAGCCCAGCGCCACCAGATTCGCATCCGTGAACTGTGGCCCCAGCAACTCAATCCCCATCGGCAAGCCACCGTCGGTGAATCCAACCGGTAACGACAATGCCGGCAGTCCTGAGTTGGCGCTAAGACTGCAATTATTACCAGGCTGATTCTCTCCGATCAGCACCGGTAACGCACCGATGGGCGGGTAGGCAATCACGTCCACCTGCTGCGTTTGCATCGCGAGATCAATCGCCTCATGCAGTTTAATTCTAGCCGCCAATGCTGCCTGGTAACGCGGCACGTCCTGCTCGGCCGCGGCGCTTCGAGTCAGTATTGTTGCCACCGCCTCATCATAGAGGCCAGTTGCCACAATTTGCTCCAGAGTTGTCAATTCAGTGGCACCAAACTCGGCCAGATAAGCGTTCAGATCCACTTCAAATTCCTGCGCGATGACGCCGGAACTCGCGATCAATTCGGACAACTCCGGGATGCTAAATTCAACAACAACTGCCCCCTGTTCCGTCATCTGCTGCAACGCTGCATCAAGCAACGTTCGCACTGGTTCATCCGCCGCGTCGAAATAAGAGGTCAAACGGCCAATGCGCAGCCCTTGCAGATTGGTTTTACCCAGCCCAGTACGAAACCGCTGGCTGGGTTTTCCCTGCACAGTCTCAGTCGCGCTGTCGTGAACATCATAGCCACTGACGATATCCAGCACTATTGCCAGATCCTGAACGCTGCGCGCCAGCGGGCCAGCTACGTCCTGTGTACTCGCCAGCGGCATGATGCCGTAAATGCTCGACAACCCTTTGCTAGGGCGCAGGCCCACCAGATT
>JBBSPQ010000460.1:0-3137 GCA_038258585.1 Pseudomonadales bacterium | reverse complement strand
CCGACGAGAATAATTTTAATCTGGTGGCCAGTGATGCGATAGCCGGTGACATTACTTTGGAACTGGTCGATGTGCCTTGGGATCAGGCGTTGAATCTGGTTCTGCAGTCGCGCAGTCTGGATAAGCGGCTGGTTGGAAATGTCCTTTATGTGGCACCCGCAAACGAAATCGCCACACAGGAGCAGCAGGCGCTGGATGCCAGTCGACAGGCTCAGGCGCTGGCGCCATTGCGCACGGAATATGTGCAAGTTAACTACGCTGACGCTGGCAATATCCTGCTTCTGCTCACCGGATCTTCTATTGGCCGCGCTCCGACGGCTGATCCTGCTGTGGCGAGTTTGGGGGTTGCCCCTGAATCCGGCAGCTCTGGCGTCTTGTCCAGTCGTGGAACAGCGACAGTCGATGCCCGAACCAATATCATCATTATTCGCGACGTTGCCGAGAAGCTAGAAGAAGTCAGGGAGCTGCTTAGTAAGCTTGATGTTCCTGTGCGTCAGGTTTTGATCGAGGCACGTATCGTGAATGTCTCGACCGACTTTGGCCGTGACTTGGGCGTGCGCTGGGGCGGGGCGGGGCGAACCGATTCGGGAGATGGGTTTCGGTATGGTGGCAGTCAGGCGGCGACACTTGAACAGCAGAACAATCGAGTAGCGGAAAGCGTCGCCGTACGTGAGGCCTTGGCAGCGGGCGAAGCAGCTCGCGTGCAGGCGCTACAGGATGGGACTGATCCCAGTCTGATCGGTGCCATTATTGCGCAGGCGATTGGGTCTATACCGATTCCTATCGGGACAACGTCATTCCCTGACGCACTCGCGATCGATCTGGGTGTGCAGGATGAGAGTGCATCAACATTCTCCATAGGTTTCACCAGTAACAGTGGCTTGATTGAACTGGAACTGTCAGCACTGGAGAGTAGTGGTAACGGAGAGGTTATTGCCCGACCCAAAGTCACTACTCAGGATAAAGTGACGGCGACTATTCAGTCCGGTGTGCGTATTCCCTATCAGGCACAAGCGGGAGGCACTGCTGGCGGTTCGACCACCGAATTTGTCGATGCTGTCCTGTCGCTGGAAGTGACGCCACAGATTACTCCTGATGGTCGTATAATAATGCAACTTGATATACACCAGGACTCGGTCGCTGTGGGCACAGGTGCTGTGCCAGCTATCAACACCAACGCGATTAACACCAGTGTATTAGTGGAGAACGGCGACACTATTGTGCTGGGTGGGGTGTTCCGCGAAGAGACCACAACAACGGAGACAAAGACGCCTATTCTAGGGGACGTCCCGGTCCTTGGACGTCTGTTCAAGCGCACGAATAACTCGAATCGCCGCACTGAGCTTCTGATTTTTATCACTCCGAAGATTATCGCGGAGATCAATACACGCTGAACCTTTTGAATTCAGCGCCAGCCACTGCAACGTGACCGCCGACTTATACCGGCGCGAAACACTTCTTGAAGTCCTTCGATCAACGGTGATTTTGCCCACCAGCAAAGGGTACAATGCCGCACCCATGCGACATGGTTGATTCAATGTGAGACATGGGCACGGTGGCTTCTGTAGGAGCCAGTCAGGTGCCGAAGGGTTTTGTAATGGAAAAGCTGGAAAATATCTTTCTTATTGGCCCGATGGGGGTGGGTAAGAGTACTATCGGTCGTCTGTTGGCCGCTCAATTGAACATGCCTTTTCTGGACTCGGACCGTGAGATTGAATATGTCACTGGGGCAGATATTCCCTGGATATTTGACGTGGAAGGTGAGCAGGGTTTTCGCCTGCGTGAAGCGCGTATGATCGATACGCTTTCACAGCGGGAAGGTATCATTCTCGCCACAGGCGGTGGCGCAATTCTGGCGCCGGAAAGTCGTAAAAACCTCAATAGCCGAGGGGTGGTGGTCTATCTGCGGGCCTCTGTGGCCCAGCAACTGGAGCGTACAGGGAAAGACAAGAACAGACCTTTGCTTCAGACGGCAAATCCGCTGGCCAAGATTAAGGAACTCATCAAGATTCGTGAGCCACTCTATCGTGAAACTGCCCACCTGATTGTGGACACAAGCCGCCGGGGGCCGCGCTCAGTGGGCGCCGAAATTATCAAACAGCTCGAGCAGTTGCGCGCTACTCAAACCTGATAACTTAAAGTCATAGCGGTTACTTATACAGTGACTGTCGTATGTAGTCGGAAGCATTAACATGATCAAGCTTGAAGTAGACTTGGGGGCCCGGTCCTACCCAATTTATATCGGTTCCGGTTTGCTGGGACAGGATAATCTGATTCTCCCCTTCGTCCGCGGTAGACGCGCTCTTATAGTCACGAACGAGGTAGTAGCTCCGCTGTATCTCGACAAGGTAAAAGCTGGTCTTGGCGATGTGCAGTGTGATTGGATTGTGTTGCCCGATGGAGAACACACCAAGACGATGACAACCTTGGGGCTGATTTACGACAAGTTGCTTGAAGGGCGACACGAGCGCAGTACAACCCTGATTGCTCTCGGCGGCGGTGTGGTAGGCGACATTACAGGTTTTGCGGCGGCCACCTATCAGCGTGGTGTCAATTTCATTCAGATACCAACAACGCTGCTGTCGCAAGTGGACTCATCGGTCGGCGGAAAAACCGGCGTGAATCACCCTCTTGGCAAGAACATGATCGGCGCTTTTTATCAGCCGCAGTGTGTTATTGCTGATACCGATGTACTAGGATCATTGCCTGATCGCGAGCTCAAGGCTGGTATTGCCGAAGTCATCAAGTATGGTCTCATCAACAATTTTCCCTTCTTAGAGTGGCTGGAAACCAATATCGATGGTCTGGTGGCGGGTGATAGAACCCTGCTGGCCGACGCTGTGCGAGTCAGTTGTGAAGAGAAGGCACGTATTGTTGCTGCCGACGAGAAGGAAGGTGGTGTGCGCGCTCTGCTAAATCTGGGGCACACGTTTGGTCACGCCATTGAAAATGCGATGGGTTATGGCGCTTGGTTGCACGGAGAAGCCGTTGCAGCAGGAATGGTGTTGGCAACGGATCTTTCTTGGCGCATGGGTTGGTTGAACGGTGCCGACGCCGTTCGAGCCAAAACCCTGCTTGAGCGAGCGGGCTTGCCAGTGTGTCCTCCTGCCAATATGAGCGCCGAAGATTTCCTTCGT
>JBBSPQ010000459.1:0-3137 GCA_038258585.1 Pseudomonadales bacterium | reverse complement strand
TCAAAGCGCCGCGGATCAAACAGAAAGGCTTCCCCGCTTTTATCAATACCCATTGCCTCGGAAATGATCTGAGCATCGTCAATCAGCACTGGCATCTCGACGCCATATTCACTGCGGGCGGCCTTGACTGCGGCACGGTCCTGACCGAGGGGATTGAGCATCATGAACTCGATGCCTTGCGCATCGAAGCGAGACTGCAACTCTGCATAAGCCCCTACAGCCTGACGTGTCTGCTCGCTGCCATTGACCTGCACCAGAAAGGCGATGGCCTTGTGGTCGTCATACCAGCTGATGTGATGGAAATAACCGTCCTGATCGAGCAGCGAAAAATCACCGACTCGCTCCGCCGCATTCACAGCGCCAGAAATAAATGCCGCTGTCATGCCCAACGCACCTAATAGTTTTTTCACCGTGCCACCTCGCCTTCAGTGCCCGTCTGCTCACAGGCTGTAATTGTAATTTTTTACCAAGGAATTCATTACCGTTTATTCCGCGGGCTTTCAGCTCCGAAGATAACACAGTTTTTAGAGGCGTGAATGGCCTAGCTGCGCTATACCTTGAGAGAACGGTTTCCGAACGATCAAGGAGGATTAACGATGACCGCCTGTCTGCGCACAAGCTTTGTGTGCCTTATAATTTTGAGCACTTTTTTTGTCTCGTCTGTAAGTTCTCTCTATGCCCAGCGCCCGCCCCCTGCCCTCAGCTTGGCAGACCAGTATCACGACGGCGTGGAGCTCAAGGATTACCTCGTCAGCGAAAAACTCGACGGCGTGCGAGCTTACTGGAACGGGGAGCAATTGCTGGCACGCAGTGGCAACGCCATACCAGCACCATCATGGTTTCTCGACCAATTGCCCGCCGTCGCGCTGGACGGAGAATTATGGCTGGGCCGAGGGCGCTTCGACGAACTATCGGGCATCATCAGAACCGCAGAACCCAAGGACACTGATTGGCGCAATGTCCGTTTCATGATCTTCGATCTCCCTCACTCATCCAATACATTCGATCAGCGCCTCAACGAAATGCATAACCTATTGACGCACGACAACACACCTTGGTTGCAATTGGTGCCGCAATTTACGGTGAACAGTGAAGAAGATCTGTTGAATACATTGAGCAACGTGGTCGCTGTCGGCGGCCAAGGTCTGATGCTGCGACGCGTCGGATCGTATTATCACGACCAACGCAACGACGATCTGCTCAAGCTGGAGCCCCATTATGACGCCGAGGCAACCGTGGTTGCTTATGTTCCCGGCAAGGGGCGTTTGCAGGGGATGATGGGATCGCTGCTGTTGGAAACTCCGGAGGAGCTTCAGTTTCGGCTTGGGACTGGTTTCAGTGATGAAGAACGCCGTCACCCGCCGCCGCTGGGCAGCCTTGTCACCTACGAATATTCCGGTCTCACCGCTCGGGGCATTCCCCGCTTTGCCCGTTACATGCGATTACGTTATGACCCCTGACTCAGAGGCTGCAGTGGTTGGGAAAAGCCCCCGCATTCGGTTACACTCGGTTCACTTCGAATCGGGGGCGAAGGGGAATGGACCAGTCAATAGAGCTAACAGAAACACATGTAAAGGATGCCAGCGGCGTCGATGAAAATCGGGTCAGCTATGACCTTATTGTGAAACAGGACTGCCCCACCTGTCGCCTCGCCGAGCCTGCCTATGCCGAGCTCCATTCTCGTTTCGGAAATCAACTGCAGTCCTACAGCCAAGACGATCCCAGTTTTCCGACTACAGTGCCTACCCGCCATGACGACTCCAGACTCGAATTTTCATTCCACAACGACATTGAAATAGTCCCCACTCTGATTCGTCGCATCGATGGCAAAGAAGTCGGGCGCATCTACGGCTGGGACAGACAACAATGGCAGGAGTTCACCGGCATTCCCGAGTTGGGAGCCGAGCTCGCTGCGTTCCGACCCGGCTGCGGATCGAAGTCTCAAGACCCCGGCGTGCACGAACGCTTGCAACTCAAGTTCGGCAAGAACCCACTGCGCTCCCGCGAGCTGCTTGTCGATGAAGACGATGACGTCATGGAAGCCTGCTTCGAGCGCGGCTGGAGTGATGGTCTGCCCGTCGTGCCACCGACGCCGCTGCGCGTATTGAAGATGCTCAACGCGACTGACCGTGCTGGCGACGAAGTGCTGGGGCTGGTGCCACCGGACCGGGTGCCTTGTACCGTGGAGAAGGTTGCTATCAATGCCGTGCTGGCGGGCTGTAAACCCGAGTATTTCCCCACCGTGCTCGCCGCCATTGAAGCGGCGCTTATCGATGCCTTCTGCATGCACGGACTGCTCTGCACCACATACTTTTCATCTCCCGTGGTCATCGTCAACGGCCCAGTCGCCCGCATGATTGGCATGAACAGCGGCATCAATGCGCTGGGACAAGGAAACAGAGCCAACGCCACCATCGGACGTGCGCTGCAATTGGTCATCCGCAATGTCGGTGGCGGCAAACCCGGTGAGATCGATCGCGCCACACTGGGCAATCCGGGCAAATACACCTTCTGCTTTAGCGAGGATGAGTCAGAACCGGGCTGGAACTCTCTTGCCATGGATCAGGGCTATGCGCGCGACGATTCCGTGCTTAGCCTGTTTGCCGGCGATGGCGTGCAACCTATCGCGGATCAACGCTCTCGTACTCCCGAATCGCTCGTCAAAGGGATGGCTTTGTCGCTGCGCTCCGTCTGTCACAGCAAGTTGTATCTGACCGCCGACGCTCTGTTGATTCTGTGCCACGAACATCGACGCATTTTCATGGAAGCCGGCTGGACGAAGGCCGATCTCAAAGAGGCACTATTTAACGAATTACGCACTCCCGGCGCCGAGCTCATTCGCGGCGTGGGCGGTATGGCAGAAGGCATGCCAGAGTCAATGCGCGACAGGACTCTGAACAAGTTTCGCGACAACGGTCTGCACATTCTCTGCGCTGGCGGGCGTGCCGGGTTCTTCTCCGCGATTGTCAGCGGCTGGGCAGCCTCCGGGGAGCGTGGGAGCCAATTGGTTTCGCAAAGAGTGGTTTCTTAAAAAGTGATTTTGTAAAAAGTCGATTCAATGTAACGAACGTTTCAACAATTCTTACCGCTTCAAAAACAGGAGTTGATAGCAATGGGCAACACCGTCACACTGCTGG
>JBBSPQ010000458.1:0-3138 GCA_038258585.1 Pseudomonadales bacterium | reverse complement strand
TATACGGCCAAAAAGTTTCGCCACTGGACAGAGTGGGGATTTATGTTCCCGGTGGCAAAGCAAATTACCCTTCCTCAATGCTGATGAATGCAGTGCCTGCACAAGTCGCAGGAGTGGAAGAGATTATTGCAGTCGTCCCAACGGCGTGGACGCAGGCCGGAGATCTGGTCTTTGCCGCCGCCGCGCTGGCTGGCGTGAACAAGCTTTACACGATTGGTGGGGCGCAGGCCATTGGCGCGCTGGCTTATGGCACCGAGACTGTTCCGAAAGTGGACAAGATCACGGGTCCGGGCAACATTTACGTCACCATTGCCAAGAAGCAGGTTTTTGGCGAAGTGGGAATCGACATGATTGCCGGGCCGTCAGAACTGACCATCATCTGTGACGGTGGTACCAACCCCGATTGGATCGCGATGGATCTGTTCTCACAGGCTGAGCATGATGAACAGGCGCAGTCGATATTAATTACAGATGATGAAGACTTTCTGAACCGTGTTCTGGAGAGTGTGACGCGTCTGCTGCCTACCATGCCGCGTCACGAGATTATCAGCAAGTCGTTGCAGAATCGGGGCATTTTCATCCTTGCCCGTTCGCTTGAGGAAGCTGCCGCCGTGAGCGATCAAATAGCGCCTGAGCACCTTGAGCTTTCTGTTGCCGACCCCGACGCGCTTGCCACCCATATCCGTCACGCTGGTGCACTTTTTATGGGGCGTTACAGTGCTGAAGCACTGGGCGACTACTGCGCTGGCCCGAGTCACGTGCTGCCGACCTCCGGGACGGCTCGATTCTTCTCTGCGTTGGGCGTTTACGACTTTCAGAAACGTACGTCGATCATTCAGTGTTCTGCTGCAGGGGCTTCGACACTTGCACAGGTAGCCTCCGAGCTGGCAACTAATGAATTTCTGCACGCCCACTCTGAATCAGCCGCTTATCGCCGCAAGCTGTAACAGTCAAACGCAGATAAGAGATCGAAACTTTCTCGGCGAAGATCAGTTAGCGGGTATTTGCGGAATGCGATACTGAGCGGTGCCCGTTCCCAGCTGCACCGGAATCGTCAGGTTTTCCCCTTCCCGATAGATGCCCAGATCCACCATCTGTCCCGGAGCCTTGCGATTGATACGGTCAATCGCACCAATGACATTGGTGATCACAATTCCGTCGATTGAAGTCATTACATCGCCTGCCTTAATGCCTGCGAGTTCCGCCGGGCTGTCATCATTAACCTGCTCTATTAGTAAGCCTGACACATCAGGTCTGCCGAAAAAGTTCCGGCTACTCTCACTCGTTAATAATTCACCCGTGATAACACCAAGATAACCCGGTGTTACTTGGCCGTAAGCAATGAGCTGGTCAACGACAACCATTGCCTTGTTAACGGGTACTGCGAAACCGATACCGTCTGAACCGCCGGACTGCGAATAGATGAACGAATTGATGCCGACGAGTTCGCCATCGGCATTCACGAGAGCTCCACCGGAGTTGCCATAGTTAATGGCGGCGTCCGTCTGGATGTACTCGACGATGGGCAGTCCATTCTGCGGAATACCCAGCGCGCTGACGATGCCGCGAGAGACTGACTTTTGGCTGATGAGTTCCTGACTTGGAAACCCGATTGCGAGGACCGTGTCTCCTACTCGAACGGCATCCGAGGAACCAATGGGAATTGGTGGGGGCAGGTCATCCGATTCAATCTGTAACAGCGCTAGGTCTGTGTTTGGATCAGAGCCAATCAATTTCGCTGCACTGATATGAGGTTTGCTATTGATATCGCCGAATCGCACCTCTATGTCTTCGGCGCCTTCAATCACGTGCAACGACGTTAGAACATACCCCTTGTCATTGATTACCACACCCGACCCGAGACTGCTGTACGAGCGTTCAGCCGGAAGATTTTGCAGCAGATTTCGAAATAGAGGAGGAATCTGATCTTGAGGGGGCAGTTGAATCTGTTGTCGAATCGTGGAGTGGATACTGATCACCGAGGGCGCTGCGCGATCTACCGCGTCGGCGTTGGAGGTAAACGTCTGCGCATCGATTGGCGCTGGGGTGCCACTCTGCCCTGACAGCACTTCACCCAGATGATTGATCTGCTGGTATTGCAATAGGATGATAGCGAACAGAACACCTGCCATGGCAGGCCAACTGATGAACCGAAAGAACTTTTTCATGTAATCCCGCGACATTTTAAGTCGCTGTTATGGAGTCTAGTACCATACGGCGCGACTCGGATGAGCTGGTAATATCAGCGTGCCGGCGTGGCGTCGAGAAGTGCGCCCATTATGCGAGTAATTGTCAGTCATGTGAAGGTGGATTCTGATGTCAGTAAGGCTTGAAGAGATATTGAAAGAATTAAAGAAACTGCTGCGCCCGGAGCAGTTCAGCGATTACTGTCCTAATGGCCTGCAGGTTGAAGGCAAGTCCGACATCGTTAAGGTGGTGTCGGGTGTCACTGCATGCCAGGCGCTGATCGATCGCGCTATAGAATTGAACGCCGACATGATTCTGGTGCATCACGGTTACTTCTGGCATGGCGAGGATGCTGCTGTTACCGGCATCAAGAAGTCTCGCATCCAATCATTGCTCAATCACAACATTAGCCTGTTGGCCTACCACTTGCCTCTCGATGTCCACGCTGAATTGGGCAACAACACTCAGCTTGGCAAGCTGTTGAGTTTCACGGCAACTGGCGACATTGGCAAACAGAATAATCACAGCATTGGTTTAACTGGCGTTCTTGATGCCCCCTGCACGGGAGCTGAGTTGGCCGTGCAGTTGGAAGCAAAACTGGGTAGAACACCGCTGCACATTGCCGGCAAAGCAGACCCAATCAAAACCGTGGCTTGGTGCACAGGTGCCGCCCAAAATTACATCGATCTGGCGGTCCGAGCGGGTGTCGATGCCTACATCACTGGTGAAATTTCCGAGCAGACTGTTCATATAGCGCGCGAGACTGGGATCCATTTCTATTCAGCCGGTCACCACGCTACAGAACGCTACGGCGTCCAAGCTTTCGCCGCTTATCTGATAGAACGATTTGGTATCGAACATCAGTTTGTAGATATCGAAAACCCGGTTTAGTGCTGGTTGTTAGGACGATGTTGGATTTGATGCCGTGCTCCGGGTAGAGTGAAGCGGTGG
>JBBSPQ010000457.1:0-3149 GCA_038258585.1 Pseudomonadales bacterium | reverse complement strand
GCACTTCCGCAGAAATGATCAATTTGACGTGGCGATCATAGAGCTCATCCACAAGACTCACAAACCGGCGCGCCATATCGTCATGATCAGCTCCCAGTTGCGGGACGTTGCCGACCAGAATCGCGTGATAGACCTTTGCCAGCTCTATATAGTCGTAGGCACTGCGAGGACCGCCGCAAAGCTGCTCGAAATCGAACCAGATCACATCATCGGCACACATGCGCGAGTCTATCCTGCGACCAAGCACCTCAATCCCCTCAGCACAGGATACCTCTGCATGGTCCGGTGCCAGACGCCTAAAACTGCGCATCATCTCCTCGTCGGCTTCAGCGCCAAGCGGACTGTGGTAAAGCCGGGCCTGCTGAAGACTGCGCAGACGATAGTCCACACCACCATCCAACTCTACTACGTTAGTACACTTCTGCAGCAGCGCAATTGCTGGTAGAAACCGGGCTCTCTGTAAACCGTCTTTATAGAGTGACCCCGGTTCAATATTGGACGTTGCCACCAGAGTGACGCCCTCCTCGATCAGATGTGTAAGCAGCCCGCCCAGAATGATGGCGTCGCCGATATCGGACACAAAGAACTCGTCAAAACAGATTACCCGCGCCTCCTCGGCAATCTTCCTGGCAACCGTTTCAAGCGGATTCTTCTGCTGTTTGAGTCGAGTCAACTCGGCATGGACACGCTGCATGAAACGGTGAAAGTGCGTTCGCATTTTTGCGGGGAATGGCAGGCTCTCGAAGAAAACGTCCATCAGGTAGGTCTTGCCGCGTCCAACACCACCATACATATAAAGGCCACGCACACTCTCTGCCTGATCCGGTTGCAGAGTAAGCAACCGCTCCTGCAACCAACGCATTGGTGAAGATTGGGATTTGCTCGCCGTTTCTACTCGCAACAGATCGTCATAGACCCGTTGCAAATGTCCGATTGCCATCGCCTGCGCCGGGTCCGGAAGCAATATTCCTTCGGCAACATCAAGACTATAGCGTTCTGACGGCGTCATCGCGGCGGCTGCGGAATCAATCGGGCGAGATGTGTCGCTAACCATGAGATAGAAATTCTGTCTAACTAAAAGACTGCGCATTTTACGGCAGTTACTCTTTTTTCGATAGTTGCCGTGTCCAGACCAGACCCACCACCAGTGAGAACTCACAAAAAACGACGTGTTCACGCAGCAAGCCAGCAGTTCCAGAAGGAATTTCTTGCCCCGGCGCCGCTCAATTCAGGCTATACTTGCGCAACCCGAATCTCCGGTGCCCTGTGCAGGGCTAGCTTTACAGAATAGAGGCAAAGTATAGATATGTTGTGGTTGACCGCGATCGGCTGTCTGGCAGTCGGAATAGCCATTGGGTTCGTGCTGGCAGGACGCGCAAGCGCAGATCCGTCCAAAGTAACCGAGCTCGAGCAGAAGCTGCAGGATATGCAGCGCAGTCATAGCAATTACCGAGAAGAGGTCAGCGACCACTTCAGTATGACCGCTGAGCTGGTTCAGCAGATGACTGACAGCTATAAGGACGTTTACCAGCATCTGGCAACCGGTGCACAGGAGTTGTGTTCCGGCGAGGTGGCCAATAAAATGCTGCCTACATCATCAGAAACGGCATTCGGGCTAACACTAACCAACGACAGTGATGGCGAATTGCAGGCTCCCAAAGACTATGCCCCGCGACAAAATCCCGGCCGCAGTGGCGCACTCTCGGAAGACTTTGGTCTGGAAAAGGTCAAAGAACCTGATCAGGACTACATGTAACATTTCAGGCAGTTCCAACCCTGACTACTCCTGTTTAATCGATTTCGCAGCCCGCTTTCACTCCGGTGGAATCGGGCTGCATAACTTCACAAGTGAACGAGCATGGCCGACTACAATCTGACCCACCTGAAGCAACTCGAAGCCGAGAGCATCCATATTATTCGTGAAGTGGCTGCGGAATTCGACAACCCCGTCATGCTGTATTCAATCGGCAAGGATTCAGCGGTGATGCTGCATCTGGCGATGAGGGCTTTTTACCCCGGCAAACCTCCATTCCCACTCATGCACGTGGATACCACCTGGAAGTTCAAGGAAATGATTAAATTCCGTGACGATCAGGTGAAGAAGCTTGGCCTCGACCTGATTGTGCACATCAATCAGGAAGGCGTGGCGGCGGGCATCGGCCCGTTTACACACGGCAGCGAAAAACACACTGACATCATGAAGACTCAGGCGCTGCGCCAGGCTCTCAACAAATACAAATTCGACGCTGCATTTGGCGGCGCTCGTCGTGACGAAGAAAAATCACGCGCGAAAGAACGCGTCTTCTCTTTCCGCGACAAGAATCATGGCTGGGATCCTAAGAACCAACGTCCCGAGCTGTGGAATATTTATAACGGTAAGGTAAACAAAGGCGAGAGTATCCGCGTATTCCCACTCTCCAACTGGACCGAGCTGGACATCTGGCAATACATCTATCTGAATAACATCGATATCGTCCCGTTGTACTTCGCCCAGAAAAGACCCGTCGTGAAAATCGATGGCGTCGACATCATGGTCGATGACGACCGCATGCCGATTGGCAAAGATCAGGTAATAGAAGAAAAGATGGTGCGTTTCAGAACGCTGGGTTGTTACCCGCTGACAGGCGCCGTGGAGTCGAACGCGACTACCCTGCCAGAGATTATTCAGGAAATGTTGTTGGCTACCACTTCCGAGCGTCAGGGCCGTCTGATCGACAGCGACAAATCCGGTTCAATGGAAGACAAAAAACGTAAAGGTTATTTCTGAAAATTACAGATCAGATAACAAACCCAGGAATAGTTAAAGAAAGTTCAAGCAGGTTTTTCACTATGTCACACCAATCGGATCTCATCAGCACAGATATCAATGCTTATCTGGCTCAACACGAACGCAAAGAATTATTGCGACTGCTTACTTGCGGTAGCGTCGATGACGGCAAGAGCACGCTAATCGGCAGGTTGCTCCACGATTCCAAAATGATCTACGAAGATCAGCTCTCGGCTATAAAGGCCGACAGTGTGAAATCCGGCACCACTGGTGGCGGGATAGATCTGGCGCTTCTAGTAGACGGGTTACAAGCCGAGCGCGAGCAAGGCATTACCATCGACGTCGCGTATCGTTATTTTTCCACTTCCAAACGTAAATTTAT
>JBBSPQ010000456.1:0-3155 GCA_038258585.1 Pseudomonadales bacterium | reverse complement strand
TAAGATGCTCGTCGCTAAAGACTTGACGCGACGCCAGTATGCGCCGCAAAAGTGGCGTCACAGCAGCAGAGAAAGTCTCCTGCTGCGACGTCGTTCTACGATAAATTTCGGGGTTCACAGATGAGACTTAACGTAATCAGTTACCGCAGACATTGAGTTATCGACAACCGAATAACGCTCTTCCCTGTCAAACAGATCGCGCATATGTTCGGGCAACTCCGGTGTTTCCAATCCGGCACGTATGACCGCATCGGCAAACTTCACCGGATGCGCTGTCGCAAGCGTGATCATCGGAGTTGAAGGATCGCTGTTGCAATCACGCGCCGCTCTGACTCCTATTGCCGTGTGTGGATCAAGCAGAAAGGCCGACTCAGCATAAACCTGACGAATGGTGTCGCACGTCGAGTCGTCGCTGACGCTGCCGCTCACGAATACCTGTCTCGCGCTCTCCCAGCGAGCGGAGTCGACACTCTGACTTCCATTCGTCGAATTGGTCATGAAATCCGCCAGCGCCTGACCATCACGCCCAAACAAATCGAACAGGTAGCGTTCGAAGTTGCTGGATACCATGATGTCCATGCTTGGTGACAATGTGTGTTTCAATTCGGATGTAGAATATTCGTTGCGACTCATAAAGCGGTGCAGGATGTCATTGCTATTAGTGGCAATGATCAGCTGTTTAATCGGAAGCCCCATCTGTCGGGCCAGATAACCGGCGTAGATATCGCCAAAGTTACCCGTTGGCACAGAAAAAGAAACCTGACGCTGTGGGCCACCCAATTGCAGAGACGCATAAAAGTAGTAGACGATCTGCGCCATGATGCGCGCCCAGTTGATGGAATTAACTGCCACCAGTTGACGTCCATCTGGAAGAAAAGATTGATCGCCGAATGCGGCTTTTACGATACGCTGACAATCATCAAAATTGCCGCGCACCGCGAGGTTATGTACGTTGCTGCCCTGAACAGTCGTCATCTGTCTACGCTGCACTTCAGAAACACGCTGATGTGGGTGCAGAATAAAAATGTCGACATTATCGCAGTGCCGACACCCTTCCAGCGCGGCCGAACCCGTGTCGC
The DNA here is from genome assembly GCA_038258585.1 of Pseudomonadales bacterium. Lineage (GTDB taxonomy): Bacteria > Pseudomonadota > Gammaproteobacteria > Pseudomonadales > Pseudohongiellaceae > UBA5078. The sequence goes on along the minus strand of JBBSPQ010000456.1, from coordinate 2,076 downwards.
CAGACGTTGCACCAAGAATCACCACTTTCTGATCATTCTTCTCGAGCACGTAATCCAGCAGATTACCCAGCAACTGCAGCGCAAAATCTTTAAAGGCGAGCGTAGGACCACAGTAAAGTTCCAGCACCCATTCGTTCGCATTCAGCATGTGCAGAGGTGCGATGGCGCTATGGGAAAATTCCTTGTAACTCTTCGCAATCAGTTCTCTTAGTTTTTCCTCAGGTATAGCACCATCGACGAATGGACTAATAATGTTCAGCGCCAATTCTTGATAGCTCAAACCCGCCCAAGCGGATATCTGTTCCTTGCTGAAACGGGGAAGCTCTTCCGGCACGTAAAGACCGCCATCGGGCGCCAAACCGGTCAGCAATACCTGCTCGAAAGTCTGTGCGGGGGCCTTGCCACGCGTACTTATATATTTCATTGTTCCGCCTTCCTTCTAATTGCCTTCACCGTCAAACAGTTCCACCCGAATGCGAATTACTTTGTCGACCACCTCGTCGAGCGCTTCGATGGCTGCAATAGCGTTATTCATTAGCTTCTCTTGCACTTTTCCCGTTAGCAGGACAATTGGCACCACCACGACACCCTCTGCATCCGCATCTGGTTCTTTCTGAATCAACGCTTCGATGTTGATGCTGTGTGTCATTAGCACCTGAGAGATCTGTGCCATTACGCCGATCTTGTCCTGAGCCGCGATGCGCAAGTAGAACTCGCACTCGATATCTTCGATGTCCAGAATCGGCAGATCGCTGCGTAGTGAGCTGAATGCCAGCGAAGGGACATTGCCAGGATTGCCTCTACTGATATCACCGGAGCTGCGTACAATATCGATGATGTCTGCGACAACCGACGAGGCCGTCGCCTGCGCACCGGCGCCTGCACCGTAATACAGGGTTGAGCCCACAGAGTCACCCTTCACTACTACCGCGTTCATGACGCCGTTCACATTGGCAATGAGACGCTGTGTCGAGATGAGCGTTGGATGCACGCGCATCTCAATGCCATTCTCAGCCATCCGCGTAATACCCAGATGTTTTATCGCGTAACCCAATTCATCGGCGTATTGCACGTCAGCAATGCTAATCTTGCTGATACCCTCCGTATAGACCTTGTCGAATTGCAGGGCAACCCCGAAGGCATTGGAAGCGAGAATCGTCAGTTTATGCGCTGCGTCAATTCCTTCCACATCAAAGGTCGGATCGGCCTCCGCATAACCCAGGGTTTGGGCCTCTTTCAGCACATCTGCAAAACTGCGACCCTTTTGCGACATTTCCGTCAGAATGAAATTGCCAGTGCCATTGATGATGCCGGCGAGCCATTGAATGGAGTTCGCCGCCAGCCCTTCGCGTAGCGCCTTGATAATGGGAATGCCACCCGCCACTGCACTCTCGTACGCCACGGTCACTCCACAACGCTTTGCGGCGGCAAAAATCTCGTTACCATGAACCGCAATCAACGCCTTATTTGCAGTGACTACATGCTTGCCGTTTTCGATGGCGCGCAAAATCAAAGGCAGTGCTGGGTCCATACCGCCCATGGTTTCCACCAAGATGTCGACTTCTGGATCATCCGCAACCGCAAACACATCATTGCTGTAGCGCACGTCGGCAATCACGTTGACGGGATTCGGTCGGCGTGAAGCAATATGCGTCACCCTCAAGGCTTTACCCAGACGGCGGGTAATCTCAGACTGTTTCTCCTGCAGGAGCGTATACGTGCCACCCCCGACCGTGCCTAAGCCACAGATTCCGATATTGAACTGCTCTTTGAGCACTGCTGCTGAATCCTGTTTCAAGACAAACCCTCAACGCCATGGTGAAAATGGCGCTCATTGTACTAAAAATTAAAAGAAAAAATGCAGCAGCGCCTGAATTAAACAGGCGCTGTACTGATGAAATCCATAGGGGATGTCCAGACTGTGTTCTGCGTAGTCCTATTGACCTAAGACTGCAGCGGCGAGTTGCTGTGAATCCATATAACCGGGGATTACAGTGCCGTCGTTCAGTACGATTGAGGGCGTACCGGTAATACCTATTTTATTGCCGAGGTTGTAGTGTTCGAGCACATGATTCT
>JBBSPQ010000455.1:0-3156 GCA_038258585.1 Pseudomonadales bacterium | reverse complement strand
ACAGGCGTGGAGGCATGCGCAGAGCGTGACCACGAACGTATAGAGTCAGCCTTGCCGATGGGCACCACCTATCACCGCAGGTCTCATGGTCCGGCAGCAGGCCGCGTTCGAATATGGCGTCCATCAGTGCAACTGGCACTGCAGGCTTCAAGCCTTTAAGGTGAGCGGTGACCACTTCAGGAATCGGGGTATTCAGGCATCGTTGTAAATAGCGCAGGGTGTAGTAAAGAGGACGACTCAGGTCCAGGGAATGAGAGCGCGCCATAAGAGTCTCCCAGTTTTCCTGGGTCTTCATGAAGTAAATAAGTAAGTCCCGCAGGTCGAACAAGTCTCGCAGACCATGGTCAAACTCTCCGTCGTGAAACAGGTGCACAGCGCTGTGCAGAATCATGTCTTGGGGACTGAGCACCCGAATATCAGAACGCCCCGGACAGATAACGGCGTCGGCCAGCAGACGCTCGGGGTCAGGTCGCAATCGCGCGGTATCAGGTACCAGGTTGTGGTGTATGTCGATCACGCTGCGGCGGGTGATATGCCGCATTGGCGGCAGCTCGTGCATCCATTGACGATAGTAGCGCTGGTCGTAGGCGTTCTGATGACCGGAAGTCCAGCCATGAGTCATCGCAGCAAGCTCCACACGCTCGAGTGCTGAGCGAGGAACAAGCAGGTCGAAATCGCTGAACACTCGGCAGCGGCCAGGCGGCAGATCCGCCATCTCGTAGGCAGCCCCTTTGAGTAAGACCAACGGCACATCAACAGATGCCATCATTTCCGCCAGATGCTCGACCTCCCAACGCACCGCAACCCGCCGACGGTCTCGCAGTGTCAACGCGGCCTGTAAGTGCCGCTTCGGATGCAGGGGCACGCGCTCATATAGTTCTTCCTCCTGCAACCGAGTGGCCAAGCGTACCAGCATGGCCGAAACGCGTGCCTGCCGTATCACAATTTCCCATTCTCGCAGGCTAAGCTCGCCGCTCCGTTTCGGGTTTAGCAGCAAATCGATTAGTAGGCAGGCGGGGAGCATTACGAGGATTCAGCGTCGGCAAGTTGGTTCAGGTTGGCAATCGCGTGCTCCATGTCGCTGTACACCAGTTGGTAGCCAACCATTCCTTCAGCCACGTCAGCGAGGGTGTCGAAGCCGCGTTCGGCAAGCAGGCTATAATTGAACGAATTGTCGACCAGAGTCATGAAAGCATCAGCTCTGGGGACCTCTGTTAATTGAGTAGGATGGTTCGGGGTGAAGCGTGGAAACACTGCCCAGCGAATAGGGGCTGGTTCAGTTGCGCGGGCACTGCTATCAGCACTAGGTCGCAGATGGGCCACGCTACCCTTGGCGGTCTCGGTGATGGGCGCTGTCATGACCGCCTCAGGCGCAAATTCTTTGGTCAATGCAATCGATTGGTTCTTGAGGCTAATTGGCCTGCAAAGCGGTTGCACAAGGCCGGTTTCTGGGTCAATAAGTATGAGCTCATCTGATAGTAGACGCCAGCCGCGGTGCATCATACCAGCACACAGTGTACTTTTGCCTGAACCAGAGGGTGCCGGAAGAATCATAGCGCACCCATTTCTTTCCAGTACGGCTCCGTGCAATATCAGTAAGTGATGGGCATGATTATATATGCACCAGTTCATACCCCACTCAAGCATGGCGAAAGCGTGTTTTCCAGGCAGAGGCTTGAAAGGTAAGACGCCATCCAAATCGAACTCCGACTGGACGCGATACAAGCGCCTTGGTCCGCGTGACAATCTTACTTGCACATGGAAGTCCACAAAATCGGCGTTCGTTGCCAAAGGGGTATCTACATATAATGTGGCCATCGAGGCGGCAAGTGGGCGGATTGGAGTACGAATATTGAACACGAATGGCCCGGTCTTCAAAGCTAGGCCTTCACCCAGCAGGCGGTAGTGAATATCCTGGGGTGCGAGATCTCTCAATAACACGTCAGGCGGGCTCCAACAATTCCATGGCCAACAGCAGGTTCAGTGCTTCGTCTATTTCTTCTGGGGTAGCGATAGCCGCGAGAGCGGAATTAACAGTTTCTCTGCTGCTTTCAGACTCGGCCAAAAACGCCAAGATACGCCCACCGGGATGATCAATACGATGCGTATCTCCCGAAAGCGGCTCAAAAACCACCACGGCGCCATCCCAGATACGCCAAGTCTGAGTGCGCTGCACAAGACGAAGTCTGGTGTCTTGAACCGCCGACACTATTTAGGTTTTCCGGTGGTCGCGTCAAACTGGTCGTTTGCAAACTCCAAAGTAGCTTTCAGTGCGCTAAATTGGGCCGCATCCTTACGGTCAAGCGCGTTATAAAGATCGATGATTTCGCGTGTAGTAAAAGCGAACCCGATCGCCCCTCGATCAGGCGGGAACGTCATCGCATTCATTAACGCGCCGATAAGATGGAAGCCAAAGGTCCCGCCCCCCGGTGCGGGATCTCCACCACCATTGAGGTCGATGACTTCACCTAAAGTGAGACCGTGGTAAAGAACGTTTTCGCTGATCTCGGCCTTACCCCTTGACTTCTTATTCTTAACGTCGACCTCGATCTTGATTGCGTTAAAATAGTTGTGAAAGGGCGTATAGGATGTGGCTGGGTATGGCCATTTGTCCTTCTTTTGTTTCCACCACCCCGCAGAAATACTGAGCCCATCGACCTCACATCCACCAGAGGCATTGGCGGAGGCTAGGGCGGACGCAGTACACCCGCCGTTTTGTGCCCATGCGGGACGGCTAGCAATGGTCAGCAAAAGCGACGACGATACACCGGCTCTCAACAAACGCCGACGCTGTACGTCAGGCGGACCGGAGTTTTCATGGTCATCTGGCTGAGGCTGGGATTCTTTTGTTTGACGCGTCATCGTGAATCTCCTGAGGAGCAATTTTATGTTTGTACACGAGTAAATTGCCGACTCGGCTGATCCTTGTTCCGCGTCGACTACTCATTATTTTCAGTTGCACCGTACTTAGTACGGATTGTTGCGAGTGAAAATGCAACGGTGAGATCGTGGATACTACCACAGTGCAATATTTAATCGAACGTTACTGATAGCCAATAAATCTTTATTTTACAATGGCTTATCTATTCCTCTAAAACTGATTAGTTCCTTCTTAATAACTTAGAATCAGTATTTTAAACTTACAACACTTCCATT
>JBBSPQ010000454.1:0-3167 GCA_038258585.1 Pseudomonadales bacterium | reverse complement strand
TTTTAAACAAATTGAAAAATAACAAAACTAAATTACCTTCCTTGCGGGGGGGCCGTACTCGCCCCCCAGAGCATTTCCTTCTGCTAATCTCCTTCATTTCAGTGTATTATTCCGCTCCATTCGCTTATCCCCTTCGATGCGAACCATTGTGTTTATCTGCCTATGTTCACAGTTCGTGTTCAATCAGTAGTTGCACAGGTAAACGGGTCCTGAAAATTAGATGTTGAGAAAGATAACCAGAGTTCTGTTCGGCAAGCGTTCCAAAGCAAATGACGCGGAAGAGCCAGCAATGTCCGGGAATCCCAGATCAAAACAAGCTTCCAATAAACCTGCTCCGTCAGGCGGCAGAGCCAAGTTGAGCGATCTGGATCTCTCCGGTGCCAATATCATCGAACGGGAAGACCATTGCATTTCCCGGAAAAGCATTTCACCCAATGCACTGAAGGTGCTCTATCGTCTCAATGACGCTGGCTACCATGCTTTTCTGGTCGGTGGCGGTGTGAGAGACCTGCTTCTAGGTGATACACCGAAAGACTTCGACATCTCCACCAACGCCACTCCTGAAGAGGTCAAACATCTGTTCCGCAACGCCATGATTATTGGTCGGCGGTTCAAGATTGTGCATCTGCGCTTTGGCCGGGAAATCATTGAGGTGACTACGTTTCGGGCGCACCACGAACCCGAAAACGAGTTCAAGGAGAACACCTCAAACAGACAGATCAAAGGCCTCGATTCCGCCCACTCCAGCGCCGGCATGATCCTGCGCGACAACGTCTACGGCAGCATCAATGAAGATGCTTTGCGCCGAGATTTCACCGCCAACGCCCTCTACTACACCATTGATGGATTTCGCATCATCGACTTTGCCAATGGCTTGCAGGACATCGAGAACCGCACGCTGCGCATGATCGGCGATCCAGCCACACGCTATCGTGAAGATCCGGTGCGTTTGCTGCGCGCCATTCGCTTCGCCAGCAAACTTGGTTTCGAGATCGAGGAGAAGACACGTGCACCAATGAACGAGCTGGCTCCGCTGCTCGAATCCATCTCTCCCGCTCGCATCTTTGATGAAAGCATCAAGTTGCTGGTCAGCGGACACGCAGAAAGAACCTTTGCCCTGCTAAGAAAATTCAAGGTGGGTGAGTGCTTATTCCGAAACACCATCCTTAGCACCAAAGATCCTGAACACCCGGCCAGTCGACTCCTTGTGCTGGCTATGCGTAACACCGATCTGCGTCTGGCCGATGGCAAGACAGTAACGCCTGCATTCCTCTACGCAGCCCTGCTCTGGGCACCGCTGCAACAGGAGCTCGCTAGACAACTGGGAGACAACCCAATCACGCTGCCGGCACAACAGGAAGCCGCCAACGAGGTAATTAGCAAACAGCTCAAAATGACGTCTATTCCCAAGCGGTTCACAATTGCAATGCGGGAAATATGGGAGTTGCAATCGCGCCTAGGTGTGCGCAGCCGCCGCAGTATCGAAACCGTTTTCCAGCATCCCAAGTTCCGCGCTGGCTATGATTTCCTGCTGCTTCGAGAAGAGGCTGGAGAAGAGCTGAACGATCTCGGCCAATGGTGGACTGATTTCCAGATTGGTGATAAAAACCAACAAGAGCGCATGTTGGAAGAGATCGGAAAAGGATCGCCTAATCCTCGTAAACGCAGACGCCGCTCGCCAAGGAAACCCAGCAACAAGACAGGTGGCAACGAGTGACAGCAGGTCTGCTAAACAACGCAACACCCGAACAGACTTCTGGCAGAAAGCCGCCTCGATACATTGCGGTAGAAGGACCGATAGGTGTCGGCAAGACGAGCCTCGCCAAACGTCTGGCGGCCACTTTCAACTACGACATTCTGCTGGAGAAGCCGGAAGAAAATCCCTTTCTGGAGCGCTTCTACAATAATCCACGCCAGAATGCACTGGCGACTCAGCTCTTCTTTCTGTTTCAACGCACCAGACAGATTCAGGATCTGCGTCAGGACGATCTGTTTGAACCTGTCCGGGTCGCTGACTTTCTAATCGACAAGGATCAGTTATTTGCGCGTCAGAATCTCGATCCCGACGAATTCATCTTGTATCAACAGGTCTATAAGCATCTGACGATCGATGCGCCCAAACCCGATCTCGTGATTTATCTGCAGGCGCCTGCCACGGTATTACTCAACAGAATCACCAAACGCGGCATACCGGCAGAACAGTACATCCAGCGCGACTATCTGGAGAATCTCAACGAGGCGTACACCAGTTTTTTCCATTATTACGATCGCAGCCCTCTGCTGATAGTAAATAGTGCAGAGATTGACCTGGTCGAAAATGAAGACGATTATCGTCAGCTCGTTGAACAGATTCTTGCGACACCCAATGGCACTCAATATTTCAATCCGAAGCCCAGCCTGCTTTAAGTTTACGCACAGCTTCGTTCATACTGGTTAATACCCATGAGTTCACACGCAGCCCCAAATTCCGGACCTCAGACTAAACGATCTGTAACCACCTTGAGCACGTTGATCAAACTGAAGGAGCGTGGTGAGAAGTTTACCTGTTTGACCGCCTATGACGCCTGTTTCGCCCAATTAGTCAGCGAGGCTGGAGTCGAGGTCATCTTGATAGGCGATTCGCTGGGAATGGTTCTGCAGGGTCACGACAGTACCTTGCCTGTCACCATGGACGACATGGTGTATCACATCAGCAGCGTCAAGCGCGGTAATCGGGGTGCGTTTCTGATTGGTGATATGCCTTTCATGAGCTATGCCTCCGAGACACAGACGCTGGAGAACGCCGCTACCCTAATGCGGGCCGGGGCCCAGATGATCAAGATCGAAGGCGGCGCGTGGATAGCCCATTCCACACACCAGCTGGCAGAGCGAGGCATTCCCGTCTGCGCTCATATGGGATTGACGCCTCAATCCATCAACCGCATCGGTGGTTATCATGTGCAGGGGCGCGATCCACAACAGGCCGAAACTATGCTTGAGGAAGCCAAGCTGCTTGAAGCCTCCGGCGCCAGTATTCTGCTTCTGGAATGCGTCCCGCAGAGCCTCGCCAAAACAATAAGCGAAGCGCTGCACATTCCGGTCATTGGCATTGGCGCCGGTCCCAATACGGACTCCCAAGTGATGGTGCTGCACGATCTACTCGGCATCTCGCCAATCACTCCCAAGTT
>JBBSPQ010000453.1:0-3171 GCA_038258585.1 Pseudomonadales bacterium | reverse complement strand
GGGAGATTCTGCGCAACACCGACGTAATGGTTGTCCCTTCCCGTTGGTACGAGAACAGCCCGAATTCGATTCTGGAAGCTTTTGCAATGCACGTGCCCGTCATCACAACCAACCTCGGTGGCATGGCGGAACTTGTCACTCACAATCAGAATGGCCTACTCTTTGAAATAGATGACATTGATGAATTGCGGCACAATCTTCAACGGCTTCTGACCGATCGCAACTTATTGCAAAAACTGCAGTCTGCTGTCCCAGCGGTTAAAATTCTGCACCAAGAGATGGGTGAAATCATTAAACATTATAGTCAGTATCTCCACTTATGCGTAGGACTTTTTCTTTTTCTGGGTGTTGTTGTGTAGAGAGACGTATTTTTAAGCCCTTACCGAATCGAAAGGAAGTAAGTTGTTCTCTGTTACAAGACCGCCCTTTCAAGAACTTGGGGTTGTGGGGTGTTCCAGGACTCCATCAAAGGAACGCACCAATTTTCAATAATTTCCAAGACACTGGCTTGTGACTGACGTAGCGTAAAGGTGTGATCAGCGCCTTCAATTGTGACCAGTCGAACTTGATTGATGTTGATGAGTAAATCAAACTCCCTGCCGAGTAGGATCTGTAAACGTTCGAGGCCACTACTGCCCGCTGAATAGATAAAGAGCACGGAGCTTTGACGAGCGCCAAGTTGCCTTAATCCTTCGATGACACGCTTCTGAATAGGATCATGTCTTATGACCTGCGTTTCAAGTTTTGAGCGCGCTATAAACAGAGTAGTCGTTATCAGACTCCAGACAAAATCCCTGAGAATATTCCTAAATATACGCCAATAATCGGATTTTCCGGACAGAAACCTGAACCAATGGTTTCGATCATAAAGCACCTGTTTCCTATAATAATTGCGATAGTAGCGCTGAACTTTGCGTTTACGGTCATAATCGTACCAGTCCTGGCGTTCTGTTTGCGGATTGATGAGCGCAGCGCCGACCACGCGCTCATCCTCTAACGCCATGACAAAGGAGTGCACTGCCCCAGAACAATGTCCTATGAAAATGAAATGCTTCATTCCGTAAGAGCTTGTTAGTTCATCCATGGCCTGATGCGCGTCATCAATAATGCCTTGCTCAAATGCCAAATGATCGGTGCGTACGCCGCTGTCTCCCGTCCCAGAGAGATCAAATCGGAAAACCGCAAGACCGCGTTTGGCCAGGTGTCTGGCCAGACGGACATAGAGGCGGTTGGGGCCTACATGGTGGATCAAGCCAGCATTCAGGAGAATAACAGCAAGTTGACCCCGCTCTGTTGCCTCTGGCTCGGTAAAAACACCTACCAAAGATTGTTGCCGTCCAAAGCGAATGGCACTCTCTTTCATAAGAAACTCTCGTTGAACCAATTCATAATTGTTTTAAAGGTTTGCCCTGGAACGAGGGCTTTGTCGGGATCTTCCCCCCATATCGCCGGATCCTTCACACATGTATAGATCACTTGCGGAGATTGGGCTCGCAGATAATCTACGAATCGGGCACTTAGTTCGTTCGGAGTTCTCTCAATGAATATGACTTGCTGACCAGCTTGAAACAGAACTGACTCAAATAGATTCAGCTCCTTTATTTCTGTCTGCATCGTGGAAGAAAGTACGAAGCCAAGTCGTTCAACCCCATTGTTAACCAATGGATTATCCGAACTCGGATTCGTCAGAAAATAGTTGAGACGATCTTGATGTGTCTCTTCTAGAATTTGCAGATAATTCTCACCTTGGACAATCGGCTCCCATATCACGATACCATTTATCCCTTGATGTTGGCTAGCCATCTCCATCGCCAACGATGCGCCAAGGCGCAACCCAACCAGCACAACCTCTTTCGTCTCGGCTCGCGCACGAGCTTCTTCAATTGCCGCAGCAATATCGATTTGCCAACGACTCAACGTTGCATCACTATCCTCTCCTGCAGAGTCGCCAGAGCCAAAATAATCAAAACGCAACGTCGGAAAGCCTGCACGACTCAACCGTAGGGCAAGTTGCTTGTAGGCGCGATGTACGCGAATGGCCTCATCACCCAAGGGATAACAGAGGACCACGGTAACGCTGCGTTTTGGGGCCATCGGCGGGTGATAGAAGCCATAAATTGGCGCGTTCTGATCGCCAAAATAAAAAGGCTTAGGATCCCGAATTGTGGCTTTTAAGGCCATATTCGTCTTCTCCAATGACTAACAAAACGATTTTATCCAAGGGGATTCGCCTTCTCTTTATGCCGCGACAACGTCAGAAGGTACCGGCATATTTGCGAAGCACCAATCTGAGATCATTTTGTATAACCGCTGCTGACTCTCGATCAGTGTAAAAGTGTGATCCGATCGTGGCAAAACTTCAACTCTAAATTGAGGTGAATTGCCGATCTTTTTGTGTGCATCGCGCAGTAACATACGCGTGCGTTCCAAACCTGAACTTCCCTGAGAATAGATAATGAGGATAGGCGTTGGCCGTTCAACCAGTGTCGGAATCGTCGCAAAGAGTGCAGCAATTTCTGGACTTGTTGCGTTCTCCTGAGCAGTAAAGAGTTTCTTTTGTAGCTTAAATCCCGTCGATGCGACTCGATGCCAAATAATATTGATAAGGATGTTACGGAAGATACTGCCGTAGTCGGCCTTGCCAGTTAAGAATCTCTCCCATCTCTTTGAGCTTGTCAAAACATCTCGACCGTAATAATCCTCATAGAAATGATAAGTTTTGCGCTTTCGATCATATTCGTCCCATTCAGTGTCGCCACCTTCGGCATTGATCATGACCACCCCAACCGCACGTGGATCCAGACCGGCAATTCCTAATGATATTAAGGCTCCACCACAGTGTCCCATTAGGAAGAATTGTTTAGTGCCTCGTGTTTGGCTCAGGTAGTCCATCACATGACGAGCGTCGTCAATGATCCCTGTTTGAAGGGTTGCATTGTCTAAGCGTGCGCTGCTATCGCCAACACCCGACAGGTCAAATCGCACGACGACTATGCCCATCTCAGTCAAATGACGCGCTAGCTTTACATAGATACGATTTGGACCGACGCGGTGAGTTAAACCGGCATTAAATAAGATGACAGCAGGCAGGTCACGATTCGAGGGTTGCTCCGGTTCCGTGATAACAGCAACCAGTGTCTGATTAGCTCCTAAGAGAACAACATCTTCTTT
>JBBSPQ010000452.1:0-3194 GCA_038258585.1 Pseudomonadales bacterium | reverse complement strand
GATAGCATCGGTTTGCGCAATAATCGTGAGGGCATCGAGGGATTCTTGGGGTAGTTCGTTGTAACTTTCAATATCGGTTGCCGCCGCGGATACTACGCCACTAATCACCCATTGCAAGGTGTTTTTGTCATTGTTCGTAAACGTATAACCAATCACATCATCAGGAACTTCAGCTTCAGGGCTATCGACTGCTTGAAGTTGCATTCCAGTACCGATCAAATACGCAGAAGGGAGCATAAAACCGGAAGTTGAGAATATCTCTTCAAAGGCAATCACACGACCATTCAGGTCTTCGATTGATGTAATTCCACTATCCGCCAATACAAAGATGACCGTATAGTATTCGGATACGCCATCTTTCCAACGACGAAGAATAGGTTGCGCACCTGAGCCATCACTGATAATCAGCGCGGGGTACAGGCTATCAAAGAACAAATCGACTTCGCCATTAACCATCATTTCGGTCATGGTTGCCAGATCGGGTGCAACGCGAACTTCACCGCTTGTAATGCCAAATTCACTCAGATTCGCCGCCACATAATCCGCTAATGGCTGAAAAGCACGAAACGAGTCTGCTGGATTATCGGAGACTTCGGCAACGACAATTGTCCTGTCAGAGACTTCTTGTGTGGAAGATGCTGGTCCTTCTGTCACCAATGCTTCGGTAGTGGGGTTGTCATTAGATGTACAGGCAACCAGTAGTAAGAGAGAAAGCATTAAACAAATGAGATCAATTTGACGATTCATAGGTGTTCTCCATTGATTAACATTCATAAAAAGTGATTCGCTATATGATAAGTATCATCATCATGCTTGGAATCCCCCATGATGCAGTACCGTATCCCACCCAGCATATCCCCCTAAGTTAAGCAGCAAAATATTTAGCGGAATGCAGAGAAGCCAGAGTGTAAACACGATTTTGGTATTAAAGAGAAAAGCTGTTGCCATGATAGGAACTACACTAAGCGCTCCAGCACCTGTCCCCATGGTTCGATATAGTATAAAAGAGGTACTGCCATAGAGAATAAACATCATAAGCACTAAGGAAATGCGGTATTTTTGTTCTGCGCATGATACATGTTCCAAAATAAAGTATGGATCTGAATTACATTGTATTACGTTACCGTGTTTGTTTTCATAAGGATTATGAATTTTTTATAAATGAGATCATAAATATACAGATTGGATCGAATATCTCCTGCCGCAAGGTAACGTCCATCATGGCTGAACTGTTTCTTTTCAGAGCCACTCGAACACCAGCATGGGATAAACTTGTGCAGACTTTCGACCCGATCGAACAATGATACGGAGAAGCAGAAATGGGTCAGAAAGTATCCGCCGAAGCAATCTCTGCCTGGCCGCACAGGTGGGAAAATCATTTACAGATGGCATGACCTCAATCCGTTAAAGCCCGGAACTTAGAGTAAACTTAAACTGTCGTTAAGATGGCCGATACTATTTTCAGCGGGTACAAAACGGATTTGGGGTGTGTTTAACAAACGTGTCACGAGGGGTCACTTGATTAATAGGAGATGAGTGAACCATTGATCGATTGTATTCTATGATAAATCATTCAAACTTTCTCTAACGATTTCAATCATCAAGGAGAAAGTTGGATGAAGCAAGACTGGTCAACTGAAGAAGTCATTAAACATTTCACCCTCTTACCGATAGAAATTCAGTTTTTGGGTAGCAATAATGCCCATAATCAGTTGGGTAAAGCGATATTATTAACTGATGTTACGCAGCCAAACGAATGGGCTGCAAAGTATCTAAGGTTTGAAACGCAGATCGTAAGGCATTCACGTATAGCTTAGCCTTGAGTGCAAAATGATTGGTTTTGGTCGCAACTTTGAGCATCTCCAATTTGATATAGGCGCACAACGACGCAAAGAAATGGTTGCTCTGTGTGGTGACGGTCTTGGTGGGCGACTTGGCCAACGAAGCATTCTGCTTGAGCGACTTATGGTAGGGTTCCACGTTCCACCGTTTTTTGTAGATTGTGGTAATGCCGTGGTAAGTCAGGTCGAGATCACTGGTGACCAGATACAGGATACCAACGCTAGACCAGATGCATACTGCCCAGTATGCGACTGTCAGGTAACGCTCAAATTAGGGCAAAAGAATGCTCATCATTTCGCACATCGCCCCGAAGATATCTGTTCTGCGACTCAACCTGAAACTGCACTCCATCTGAACTGTAAATTTCATATCTATAAGCAACTTATAACTGGTACAGCATTATCTGTCTCAATGTCATGTCACCCGCCACCATCCCCAGTTTACCCGCCCCCACCGACACCGATTTCGCCGCCCGGCATGAAGCCCAACCCGGCGGGTATGCCTTTGTCTTCACGCCGGTGACGCGGGGTCGGCTAGTGTAGTGAGGATCGGGCGCTGACGGGTACGGATGTCTACCGCATCTGGGCGGCAACGTGCAAGCTGGCCGGGATTGAAGCCAAACCGCATGATGCCCGGCGGACGTTTATCACTGAAGCGCTGACCACCGGCACACCGATCTCGACTGTCCAGCAGGTCGTCGGTCACGAGCGCGGTGACACGACCCTGCGCTATGCCCAGACCGTCGATGCCCGACGGGCCAAAAAGGAGCTCAAGCTCCGCTATGGGTAGTGAATAATAGAAGCTGGATGAAGAAGCGCGGGTTGAGACGGAGATAGATCATACAGAGTGAGGGAGACCTGGTTCATGCCTCCCAACTGAATCCCCTATGGTTATGATGGCGTGATCACAAACCTATCTAACACACTCCAGCCACCCCATGAACCATTTGCCTGACGTGCCCGCACCCGCCAATAGTATGTTCCTCTTGTCAGTGGAATAGTGGTGACATATGTCGTATTGGCAGACAGATTGCTTCGCGTGAACTCCGGACTGCTGAAGCTGGAATCATTAGTCACTTGGATTTCATAGCCAATTGCCCACGTCACACTGCCCCAGTAGAGGGTTGGGTTTGTTACTAAGTAGGAGTTACGCCCCAGCGTGTAGGTCGTCAAATAGTTTTGGACACAAGAGGAATGGAAAAGAAAGACTAAACCTCTAGTTTTACAGTCAATAAGTGGCTTGCCAAGTAGTGCTGATGACGTTGCGTCAGTGTATAAATCATCAGCCTGTGGTTACGCGCATACCATCTTATGAGACAGATGGGTACTCCTCCCATAAACCGTTGATAATTC
>JBBSPQ010000451.1:0-3198 GCA_038258585.1 Pseudomonadales bacterium | reverse complement strand
TACCCTCCCCTTGCGTGCTTTCCTTCAACATCGCTGTCTGACATGACACCACGAAAGTCTGTTGGTGTGCTTCACCATCGATCGAAAGAACTTCATAAGACGGAACACTCAGGCCTTTAGCCTGCAGCACTTCCTGCAATCGCGTCTTTGGGTCTTTCCTGATTTCGTTGCTACCATGCTCTTTGAAAAGCTCTTTGTAGAGCATGATGACAAGCTCTCTACAGACGTCAAGGCCACCATCGAGATAAACCGCACCAATAACGGCTTCAACGCTATCAGCGAGAATGGAGATGCGTTGTCTGCCACCGCTTTTCAGCTCACCGGGGCCAAGCACTAATAATTCACCAAGACTGAGTTTCGCCGCTATGTCAGCCAGCGTCTGCTGATTGACAAGACGCGAGCGCAAGCGACTGAGATCGCCTTCTGGCGCGTCGGGGTGGCGACGAAACAGTTCATCCGCAATCGTAAAACCAAGAATGGCGTCGCCAAGGAATTCCAGGCGTTCATTGTTTTGCTTGTCGGCACTTCGGTGCGTCAGTGCAAGCTCGGCCAGTGCCCTATCGGAAAACTGATAGGCAATACTTCTTTCCAACTGGGCAATAAAATATGACATCTACTCGATTCGATCATCAAAGGATGCCACAACATCCAGATTGGAAAACAATGGCACGCGGCGTTCGTATTGGATCGTAATAGCCGCAGTGCCATTGCCACGGGTTGCAGTGATGCTGCTGAGGTCAAAATTGTAGATATTATTCAGACGTAAACTGGCAGCAATCTCCTGACGAACTTCAGTCTGAGTGAGTGTTTCTACCCTGCCGCTGTCGATTAAAGACTTGGCAATTCCCTGTACGAAGTTGTGATCAATGTAGATAGGCAGGATCTTCAATCCACACGTCAGCCCGACAATGAGTACCAACAGAGTGGCAATCAGCCCAATTTTTGAGAAACCTCTCTGCTTACTGATTTTAAAGCTCAGCTTGTTTTTCATAACACCACCTATTGGGTTCAAACAATCCGAAGAATCATTCTTCATGCTCTGTGGTAATTATAGAACGTCGACTGACTGGTGCCGAGAAACAGTCGGCGTTTTAGTGAATTAATCCGTTTCGGCTGAACGTTGGCAGGTGCCAACCCGGCTCCTTGTGCATCCAGATTGCAAACGCTTTGCCCACAATATCTTTCTCGGGTTCAAAGCCCCAGACACGGCTATCCGCGCTGTTATCCCGATTGTCACCCATCATGAAATAATGCCCCTTAGGAACAATCCATACCGATTGCCCTCCATCACGCACAGGCAGATCAATCAGCTGAGTCTGATGCTGAATTCCCCCAAGAGTCTCATTTAGCAGCACACCCGATTGCATCATGCCGTTGGAAATCTCGATCTGCACGCGATCTACAAGCTCCGATTCAAGCTGCTCACCATTAATGGTCAGTTCTTTGTTTTCATAACGAATCGTATCCCCGGGCAGACCCACAACACGCTTGATGAAATAACGTCTGTCATGTGGCGGAATGAAAACCATGACTTCACCGCGTTTGGGTTCATTCACTGGCACAATCTTGGTGCCAATGACTGGCAGGCGTAACCCGTAAGTGAATTTATTCACCAAAATGAAATCGCCAACTTCCAGCGTCGGAATCATGGAACCAGAAGGAATCTGAAACGGCTCTACCAGAAAGGAACGCAACACCAGCACTATGAGCAGCACAGGGAAAAATGACTTAGCGTACTCGACGAGAACAGGTTCCTGCTCGGCTACAACAATGGCGTGCTGCATGGCCTCCGAGTCCGCGTTTGGTGCAGAGCGTAGTTTTTCGCTATTCTGCTTGCGTCCTTTTGAATTGACGAGGCGGTCGTAGAGCGCAATAACACCAGAAATGGCTACGAGAACAAGCAACACAAGTGAAAAATCAATATCCATTAGCTGTCAACCTTCAGTACCGCAAGGAAGGCTTCCTGAGGAATCTCAATATTGCCTACTTGCTTCATGCGTTTTTTTCCCGCTTTCTGTTTCTCCAGCAGTTTCTTCTTGCGGCTTATATCGCCGCCATAGCACTTTGCTGTCACATTCTTGCGGAGGGCTTTCACGGTCTGTCTGGCAATTATCTGGCCGCCAATGGCCGCCTGAATGGCCACATCATACATTTGCCGAGGGATTAATTCTTTCATTTTTTCCACCAGCAGGCGACCCTTGTTGTGAGCCTGATCACGATGGACAATCAACGCTAATGCATCGACACGATCGCCATTTATCAATACATCTAGACGCACAAGATTAGCCGGTTCGAAACGAATGAAATGGTAGTCAAGCGAGGCATATCCCCTACTGGCTGACTTAAGCTTGTCAAAGAAATCCAGCACCACCTCATTCATTGGCAATTCGTAACGCAGGGAAACCTGTCGACCTATGAACTGCATGTCCCGTTGCACGCCGCGTCGACTGATACACAGATTAATAATGTTGCCGAGGTATTCATGGGGAACAAGAATGCTGGCTAGCACGATTGGTTCGCGCATTTCGTCAATTGATGTCACTGCTGGCAGAGCCGAGGGGCTATCCACTCTGGCCACTTTGCCATTGGTTAGCAACACCTCATAGACAACTGTTGGGGCTGTTGTAATTAGGGAAAGGTCGTATTCCCGTTCCAGTCTTTCCTGAATGATTTCCATGTGCAGCATGCCAAGAAAGCCGCAACGGAAGCCGAATCCCAACGCGTCCGAGCTTTCTGGTTCGTAATACAGGGAAGCGTCATTCAGCGTCAATTTTTCGAGCGCATCGCGAAAATTCTCGAAGTCATCAGAGGAAACCGGGAACAAACCCGCGTATACCTGTGGCTGAATCTTCTTGAAACCAGCCAGGGATTGAACTTCTGGCGTGGCAGCGTGAGTCAACGTGTCCCCTACCGGAGCACCTTTGATCTCCTTTATGCCAGCAACGACAAAACCCACTTCACCGGCTTTCAGAACATCGGTTTCAAAACGCTTAGGCGTAAACACACCAACACCATCGACCAGATGGGCCTTGCCGATCGACTTTGCAATGATCTTCTGTCCTTTGCGCAAAGTGCCATGCTTCACACGTACCAGCGACACAACGCCCAGATAATTGTCGAACCAAGAGTCGATGATGAGTGCCTGTAACGGCGCTTCCGTGTCTCCCACTGGGGGTGGAACTAGCCTGACCAACTCTT
>JBBSPQ010000450.1:0-3199 GCA_038258585.1 Pseudomonadales bacterium | reverse complement strand
TGCCACCGAACTCGGCGCTAATCAGCGAAACTGGAGCGATGAAAATCTTTGGGCGCACCGACGTTGTGGGAGAACGATTGCTGATTGAGAATCAGTATGACGTGGTGGTGGCTGGTGTCACACGTACTCTGGACTTTCCATCCCACCTTGAAACAGGTATCACCTTTTTCAATACCGAGCTCTACATACCCATGGCGTTGCAGGAACGGAGAATACGCGAGGAGCGAATTCGCGCTGGCTCAGACCCCAACGCAGACCGCTGGAACAACCAGAATAGCTACATGTATCTTCGATTTCCCGACGACATGACCGTCGACATCGAGGAATGGAACGCACGCATAGCGCAGTGGGCCCTGAATACGCTTCCCGAAGATAATGCGGAACAGCAAACGTTCGGGCTGCTTCCGGTTAACGAACTTATGATGACCCAAATGGCATTTCTGACAGGCGGATTCAATCTCAACACGATTCTCATTTTTGCTGGCGCACTGGTCCTGCTGATTGGCTGTCTCAATTATTCCAATCTGGTTATTGCCCAACTTTCACTGCGCAGCCAAGAAATCGGCGTGCAGAAGATTATGGGCGCCAAGCGCAGCCTGTTGTTACTGCAATACTGTTATGAAAGTCTCTTGTTTGTCGGCATCGCCCTGTTACTCACCCTGTTGGTCATGGTGATATTTCTGCAGCAGCTCGGCAGTGGCGGCATGATCGGGGTTGGGCCGGGAATGTTATTCAACCCGCAACTGTGGTTGTCTCTACTGCCAGCGATTGTGGCCATTATCGTTGTCGCGGGCGGCTATCCGGCGCTACGAACCGCCTTGGTACCTTTGGTGTCATTTCTCAGACCAAAAGGGTCCAGTGGCTATTCAGGGCGGCTGCGGGCATTGATGGTAGGAATTCAGTTTTTTATCTCCACCACGTTGATGATTCTGGCGATCGTCATGTATCTTCAGAATCGGGCGATGACCCAGCAATTGGATGCCGGCAGCAACGACATAAAAATCGCTTTTGAGGTCGACACAGAAAGCTCCGACGTCGATACCGAGCTACTGATCAATCAACTGAAATCTCACCCTGCGGTATTGTCCATCACTCAGGCCGATGGCATGCCATGGAGCATCGGCAACTCCTCGACCGGTTTCTCCCTGACTCCGGAGCTCAGTGCCACCACTTTTGAAATGAGCATCCATCGAATCGGCTACGAGTACAGTGAAACGATGGGCATGCCGATACTAATGGGCCGAGATTTTTCCCGGAAGCGCAGTACCGACACCATCCCTCCTACTGGCACGCTCAATTCCACCAGCGGCCCCTATGCGGTAATGCTCGACGCTCAGGCAGCGGCGAACTTTGGCTGGGAAAATACCAGTGACGCGATCGGCCAGACGATCTATTCCCACTACGGTCCTCCGACCACCCAACAAGAGTTTACGGTAGCGCTTAACGTCATCGGAATTATAGGAAAGCGTCGTTACGAATTCCTGGATTTCACCAGCTTCGGCTCCGGAGGTAACCTCTATCTGCTGCGACCCGAAGCAGCGCCTGCCTTTATCCTCAAACTTGCCCGGGGCAATCTAAACGAGACGTTGCAGCACGTTGATGCAACCTGGAATCGCCTGGTGCCCCAAGTCGCATTGCAGCGACAATTCGTCGACGATCTGTTCTACGCCTCCTATACCTTGTTTTCTGCCACCAGCGTCTCCATCGGTGTGCTTTCAATATTCGGGTTCTTCGTAGCCAGCATAGGGTTGTTAGGAAACGCTACCTTCATTACCAATATTCGCAGAAAAGAAGTGGGCATCCGCAAGGTGATGGGCGCCAGTTCAGGACGGCTGCTGCGGATGCTAATTCTGGATTTTGCCAAACCTGTCCTTGTTGCTAATGCGTTGGCTTGGCCGATTGGCTATCTGCTGGGGTCTGCGTATATCAGCTTCTTTGCGGCGGATGTGAATATCACGCTGATGCCGTTTATCGTCAGCCTGAGTTTATCGGCCCTGATTGCATTTCTGGCAGTATTTTCCCAATCTCTGAGAAGCGCACGGGTCAGGCCGGCGATGATTCTCAGATATGAGTAAAAGGATCAAGGGGTGTGAAATGCACCATATTGCTTATTGACTTTCACTGGCTAATGGGTGACCCCTTGTGGACACTGAGCGTTGCCCGGAACGCATACGCTTTGTTGGCAGAACTGTCGACGGTATTGTTGCCCACAGACCTCGCTGCGGAGTGTCAGCTTTTTTTACACTAAGCGTTCTTTAAGCACCAAGCAAATTTATTAATTACATATAAATCAAATAGTTAAAAAAATGGCGTGGATATTGCTGCATTTTCCGTGGTTAGTCAACTTAAGACAATCCGAGCTGCGTAGGTGCACCCTTTAGCGTTTTGCCTTATCAAAACGAGCAATATAAAAAGAAGCTGTCCTTAATATGAACAAGGAGCCAAAATGAAAAGTCGATTAAGAATAACCCTAGCGGCAATGCTTGCCCCAACGTTAGGTTTGACGGCGCTGACAGCCAATGCATCTCACTTCCGGGGCGGAGCCATGGTGCCCACCATTGATAACGGCATCCTGACGGTGGTTCAGACCACTTTCTGGCGCAAAGGCGCGGCTGAGACCAACAGTGTGTTTGTAACGGGCGTGGGCGGTATGTCTCAGGGCCCATCCTCAACGGATACAGCGGATTCCCGCTACGACCGGCAGGTCGCCACTTTCACGTTGAATGTCTCCACTGCCACCCAGGGGGTTCTGGGGCTCTCTGCGGGGAGTTGCTGTCGGGTGGCCTCGGGCACTTCGCTTGGCAACTGGACTGAGGACAGCTGGGATCTCAATGCTGGTATCAACTGGGACGGCACAGACAACGACCCCATCAACTTCGACTTTGGTACCATTCAACCGGAGGTCAGCCGCCTTGCCGGCGTCGATTATAGTCAGTCGCTCAACGCCACCTCACCGGATGGTTTGACACTCAGCTATAACCAGAACCTGAACTTGAATATCAATTCCCAGGTACCCGGTTTCACCGTTGATCCGATCACCGGGGTGATGACAGTTACCGGTGATAGCAACCGTGGCCAGATCACCGACAATACTTCGTTCAATGCCGGTGCGGATGCTGCGTTCAGCGGTAACATTCTGGCCAGTGACGGCTCTTTTATTGAGTTCGACTGGATGTTCGATGGGGTGGATGCCGCAACC
>JBBSPQ010000449.1:0-3204 GCA_038258585.1 Pseudomonadales bacterium | reverse complement strand
GAAAGGAAGAAATAGCCCCTACTGTTCCTGACGTGCCTCCACCCCCTACTAAAGAAGAAATACTGTTGACAGAAATACGAGACCTGTTGAAAGCGCAAAAACCACAATAATAAAGAGTAGGAAAAACTGTATGAGCCGTGACACAGGACCATTCGACCTGAGTAGCACCTATCTTCGACTGCGACCTGATGCTAGTGCCGAAGCGATACCGGTGACCGATTCTTTCTGGCCGGATCTGGCCAGTGGCGTATTCGGTGCTTTCCACAATGAGTATCTGGTGACAACACACAGTTTTTCCGAGAATTGGCCAATGTGGGAGATGCACCCTAATGGCGATGAAATGGTAGTGCTGTTATCCGGTTCTGCCGATCTGGTTCTGGAGAAAAAAACAGGCAACAAGATTCTGCAGTTGCGTGAGGTTGGGAATTGGGTTTTGGTGCCCAAGAGCATCTGGCATACCGCCACCGTTTATGCGCCTAGCACGATGCTGTTCATTACCGCGGGCGAGGGTACTCTACACCGACAGATTGAGCTTTAGAGGTATCAACAAAATGCTGACGCTTTACATTGCCAATAAAAATTATTCGTCTTGGTCTTTACGGCCATGGGTGCTGATGAAAGTGCTTGGCATATCGTTCGAGGAGTGTTTGGTGCCGTTTGTATCCAATTCTAATTGGGAAGAGTTTCGACGTTTTTCACCGAGTGGGAAAGTGCCCGCTCTCGTTGCTGACAATGGCACGATATGGGATTCACTGGCTATTGCTGAATTTCTGGCCGAACAACACAAAACCGTCTGGCCTGCCGATCAGATGACGCGAGCATGGGCGCGTTCCGCTGCGGCCGAAATGCACTCCAGCTTCTTTGCCTTGCGCGAGAAATGTTCGATGAACTGCGGCATTGAAATGCGTTTGCACGAACAGGGAGACGCGCTTCGTGGTGACATTGAGAGAGTAAACGAACTCTGGTGTGAAGGACTGGAACGGTTTGGCGGACCCTATCTTGCTGGTGATAAATTTACGACCGTCGATGCTTTCTATTGCCCAGTCGCATTTCGTGTGAAGACTTATGGGCTGAAATTAGCTGCGCCCGCGCAGGCTTATGTCGAGAGATTACTTGCCTTGCCTGCAATGCAGGAGTGGTATACTGCCGCGTTGGCTGAAACTTGGCGCGACGAAATGCATGAAGAAGAATGTAAACGCTCGGGAACATTATTGCGGGATTCGCGACTTTAGTGTGTTCGCCAAATGGGAGACAGAAACATGATTGATCCGCATAAATTTGCGCGCCTTAAACATTGGGCAGCGATAGGATGGCAAGAGACTAAATCCGTGGCAGTGTTTGTCGTTTTGATGGTGGTCTTTCGCAGCGCGGTGGCTGATTGGAGTGACGTGCCCACTGGATCAATGAAACCCACGATCATCGAAGGCGATCGCATTTTCGTTAACAAAATAGCCTATAACCTGCGCATTCCACTGACGCATGTTTCTCTGGTCAAACTCTCAGATCCGCAGCGCGGCGACATCATAATATTTGACTCCGCCGTCTCCGAGTTGCGATTGGTTAAACGCGTCATCGGCGTACCAGGCGATGTCGTTGAAGTGCGTCGAGACATCGTCTACATCAATGGTCAGCAGCTCGCTTATCGACACCCTGTTGCTATGGGAGAAGTCGATGCATCAGGATACGTTACCGATATGTTGGAGAGTCTTAGTCCTGTCGGCGATGCCGAAGGTCGTGAGCATGAATACACGGTACGTTTGACCAAGGGCGGAGGGTTGTCGGACTTTGGTCCAGTAAAGGTGCCAGAAGACTCATATTTCGCGATGGGAGACAATCGCGATAACAGTGCGGACTCCCGCGTGATTGGTTTTGTGCCACGACACGAAATTGTCGGTCGTTCCAGCAGTGTGGTGTTGTCGCTGGATTACGATAATTCCTACCTTCCCAGAATGGACAGATTCTTCCATCCCATCTGAATTGTACGTCGGGCTCAGGTCCCCTTATTGAGTTTCTCGTGCAGACGAATGAGACCTTCTTGCGCCACCGAAACCACCAGTTCGCCGTTCTGTCTGTAAATACTTCCCCTGCTGAAGCCTCGTGCGGCGGAAGCCGAAGGGCTGTCTTGCACATACAACAGCCATTCATCCATGCGGAAAGGGCGGTGAAACCACATCGAATGATCAAGACTGGCAATCTGCAGATTGGAAGCGAACATATTCAATCCGTGAGGACGAAGGCTGGTTTCCAGAAGAGTCATGTCTGACGCGTAGGCAAGCATGTGTGCGTGCAGAGGATAGTCCGCTGGCAAGTCCTGACTCAGTTTCATCCACACGCTGCAATGAGGTGGGCGAACCTCAGGCTGGAACATGTTCTCGGTTTCGACGTGGCGCATGTCGATAGCAAAGGGTCTTGAGAGTCGAGAGACCATCTCCGTCGAAAGCGAGCCGCTATATTTTTCTGCCAGCTCTTTGCGGGTCAGACACTGTTCCGGTGCTGGAACCTTTGGCATCTCACTCTGATGAGAAACTCCGGGCTCGAGCACCTGAAAGGACGCGACCATATTAAGAATGATGTCGCCGTGCTGCATCGCGCTGACACTTCTGGTATTGAAGCTTTTACCGTCCCGTATTCTGTCGACTTGAAAAATGATCGGATGGTTCATGTCCCCAGGGCGCAGAAAATAGGCGTGCAGAGAGTGGACGTGGCGGTCTTCCGGAATAGTGCGACTGGCACTAGCGAGAGCCTGCGCTAGCACTTGGCCGCCGAACACTTGGCGCCAACCCTCATTGGGATGGGTGCTTCGATACAGATTGACGTCTAAGGTCTCGAGCTCCAGATGATCGAAAAGCTGTTGTAGTTGAAGATTCATCGTGGCGCTGGTCATAACGGGTCTCTCTATAGCGGCTGTGTTGACGGTCGTAGAACTTGGATAGGCAAGCAGTGTGCATTCAAACCCGGCCTTCGGGCAAGTCTTCCTAGCCTCCTTTACCCTGTGGGATGGCGCGGGTATCATCGAGTCAAAATCCGTGTAGTGAACTCCCCTTATGTCCGAATCATCCCCCCGTTTGAACGCCTACTGGTTGGCCGAAGCGGTGCGCTTACACGAGTTGGAGACTGGCGCATCAGCGCAAACAAACACTCACTCGCAACCACTGGTTCAAGGCGCAGACAAATCCACTCAGATTCAATGGCTGCTTGCGCGTG
>JBBSPQ010000448.1:0-3221 GCA_038258585.1 Pseudomonadales bacterium | reverse complement strand
TACCGCCGCTATTCCACCACCGAAAGCCAGTGCAGCCAATCCCACTAACACAGGACTTCCCAAGAGCGCTGCGGAGGCGACGGCAGTACTACCTAATGCGGCTGTTCCAATGAATGAAAGAGAGCCCACAAAGGCATTGGTGCCGTCTGTCACAGACTCCTTATTCACAAACGCTGTTTTTGGTTCGTCGGGGCCGTGTTCTCCTACTTCGTCATAGAGATGACTTAACTTCGCTTTCACGGTGGACTTGTTGGCCAGCAAGCCTATTTCCTCACTGCTGAAGCCTTCAGCTTGTAAGTCGAAAATAGCCTGTTCAACTCTATTTGCGGTAAAAAAAATACCGACCGCTTCGCGCACTTTTACTGGAGTTAACGCTTCTGGTGTGCTCATGGGATGTCCTCAGTTAATGTAGTCCCTCGCAAATAAGGCAACTGTGGGCCCAATGTGCGTCTAAGAAGTGGCGTATCTAGTAGCTGAGACCATTGCCACATGTTTACCTTGATTTCGTGCGCCAGCCAGCTCATTCTTTGAAGGCTGCCGTGAACCATCTGCAGCACAGATTGTGGTAGCACCATCCGGAGTGTTACCTGTAATTTCTTCCATATTAAGCAGGCCTTTGAAAGAGTAAGGTACTCCCACAATCACCGTACCCAAATGCATTAGCATGGCGATGTTGGAGAGGAGTGTGGATTCCTGCCCGCCATGCTGGCTTGCAGTTGACGAAAAAGTAAAGCCGATCTTCCCATCTAGGGACCCCTTTTGCCAATGATCTCCAGTGCCGTCCCAGAACGAGGCCATAGGCGCAGCCATATGCCCATACCTCGTGCTCACGCCAATAATAATGGCATCGTAATCGGACAATTCTTCCACTCTCGTGTTCGGTGCAGCCTGCTAAGTGTTAATTTCCTACTTTTTACTTCATCATCAGGAGTGGCTCTGAGACTCGTTTTACAATCACTTCTGCGCCAGACTCCTTGACCCCTTCTGCAACTTCGTGGGCCATTTTTGCAATGTGACCATGTGCGGAATAGTAGAGTACAAGTACTTTTGCCATGATTAAAACCCTCTACTCTGGTTTGCAGTGTCAGTTAAATTCTGCTTACACGCAGTTCAGTTTCCGGAAGTTCACTTACTGCCGTAATCACACCGCATGCGATACGGTCGCCAGCGTCTCCGCTGGGTTGTGTCTGTAAGTCGTCTTGTTCCGCATGAATGATTACCGCTTTGCCAATCACCGAGTGAGTTCCCGTTAAAGACAAAGCAGTGCTTGAGCGCTGATACTGAGCGACACCAGTCACGCTTGCTTCGATATTCCCAAGATCGCCAGCATGATGTTGTCCAACTGCCTCCTGCGGTGCACCATGCATGTTGCCATCGGGTGCGAAGTGGCTCCCGGCAGAGCTTGCGTCGGTAGCGCTACAATCGCCTACGGCATGAATATGAAATCCGTGACTGCCAGGTTGCAACCCCATCGCGGTTACTTCAACCATTAACGCACCGTCTATTGGGTAGAAGCGCACTTCACCGCTGGCATTACTATTGGAGGCCGGCACGAGAGTTGCCATTGCCGCAGCAGGGGTCTCTACAGATTCGTTTGAGTTGAGCGCACTTGAATCAGTTAGTTGGTCGTCGTAGTCGTTGCCACCGCAGCTGATCATCCCCGATACCATTGCTGTAATAAGTAGAGATTTTGTAGTCGGCTTACGTAGTACGTTGAAGTGGTCTTTTCGAAAGGCCATGGTGAATTTCCTTAAAAAATATGCGCTTCCGAAGCAACAAAATTGCATGAAGAATGAAAATACGACTTCATGTTTCTCTTTTTGCGTCAGTCCTAAGAAGTACCAAGCAAAATTCTAGCCATTTAAATTAGCGAGGTCGTGAATGGCCCCCCTACGTCTTTGACATCGGTGTTGCCTATAAAGAAAACACCGACACGGTAATCGGGATTTTAAAAGAAGTTGGCGCTAGTATGATGCGCGAAGATAAATACAAACGCATGATGTTGAGAGAGGCCGAAATTTTTGGAGTTGATCAGTTTGCTGATTCAGCCGTTGTGATTAAAGGGCGAATTAAGCCAAAGCTGATCAGGCAGTGGGATGTCGGTCGAGAATTCTTGCGGAGAGTCAAATTTGCTTTCGATGAAAGCTCGATTGAGATACCGTTTCCTCATAGATCCATTTATTTCGGAGAAGCTAGTAAACCGATTGACCTGCAGTTGATGGAAAGAAATGGCACAGTGAAGCAAGAAGGCGACGAGGGAGCAAAAGGAGAAAGTCCGCAGAAAATTTCGCGAACAATCAATATGGCTAATACCGGCGACGATATGGAAATGGACTAATCGTTAAAACCTATGAAATCTTTACAACTGTCTGAACAATTTTCATAAAAAAGGCCCGCGCTCAGCAGCACGGGCCTTTTTTTCCAGTCGAGCGTGTTGTTTAGCTACCCGCTTCCTCACTGGAGATTGCAGGCACTCCATCTCGTTTAAGTGCAGATATCACTGATATTGCCTCCAGGATGACGAGAATACTTGCGACAAGTACTGCAACGCTCAATACGACGAGCAGCCATTGATCATTGCGATAGTAGCTCATCATCTGGATGATACTTCCCCACACTGACATTAAAAGCACGAAAACCATTGGTACGAATGTGTATCGGGCTGGTCGACTGAGCTTCATCAGGAAGATGGAGATCACAAGTAGCGTCAGACTCGCAAGAATCTGGTTAGTAGCACCGAACAGTGGCCAGATAACATTGCCGCCGTTGCCTGATGCTCCACCGGCACCGAATGCCAGCAACAGACAGCTGCCAACGGCAACCAAAGTGGCTGCAACGTTATTCTTAAGGATTTCGATGTTATAGATTGAGCCCCATTCCTGAATGATGTAGCGCTGCAATCTCACGCCCGCATCCATTGTGGTGCCAGCGAACAATACAACCATTGTCGCCAGAAGCGTCATAGCGAAAAGATTGGGGAGTCCCCAGCCTGCCGTCAAAAGATTAGCACCACCTTCGATGAAGGCCGATGCGCCGCCCGCACTGAATTGGCTGTAAAGAAGATGCCACTGTTCTGGGGTTGCTGCGTATAACGCGCCACTCACAGCGACCAAAGTAATAAGGGCCAATGATCCTTCGCCAAGAGCGCCAAGATATCCAACGAATCTCGCGTCCGTCTCTTTGTCGAGCTGTTTGGAGCTAGTTCCGGAAGCCACAATCCC
>JBBSPQ010000447.1:0-3225 GCA_038258585.1 Pseudomonadales bacterium | reverse complement strand
CCGAACCAGACCGACACCCCATCTGCTTATCAGCCTGCCTGCTGACGGGTAGCAAAGCGAGCGTAGTTGAGATAGCCCCGTGCATTGGCCAGCTGGGCATCCGTCACTAACTGCGTCTGCGGGTAAGCTTCAGCAATATCGGGGTAGACCAGTGCTGCACCACCGCCTGACAGATAGATCACATCGACGATCGTGCCGCGCTGCCACTTCTCCGACAGCAGATTCAAGGTGGCACTGCGTAGCGGCGTGAGCGCCTCTTCGACGCTTTCGCGATAATCGACTGGCTGACCGTTGGCGTGGAAAATCCCGGTTCGTAAAACTTCCTCGATGATTCTGAAGGGCATCTTCTCGCGGTAATCGCGCTCCAGCATGGCGGCGATGCGTTCCTGCGCGGTATAGACCCCACTCTCGACGCTGCCGCTTTCGGCATCCACGAATTCGCCCTCGTCATCCAGCGCCAGGTCAACCGTGTAAGTCCCGACATCACACACCCCGGTTCGGCGATAGGCGTGCCCGCGGTTGATCTCGCCATTTTCGGTCAGCGTGGCGGCATAGATCGTGCCGTAAGGCTGGGGCATGACCATCACTTCAGTGACATTGGCAATGAGGTCGGCGGTATCCGTTTTGATGAGATGCTGGCCGAGCAGTGCGGCCTTCAGTTCAGCGGCATCGCGCATGTGGTCGGTCGGTAGTCCGGTGGCGATGCGGATATGCACGATGTCCCGGTTCCACATGCCCGACATCAGCTTGCCGATGGCCGCCTTCGCCAACCTGAGCCGAAAGGCATTGCCCATGGTGGACTCGTTGGCGGTGCGTCCACGCAAACGCAGCAGTTCGCCGGGCGGAAGCTGACCCAGCGCCAGATCGCCCACAAACCACGCGCCGTCATCGTCGCTGATCTGATCGCCGGGATGGCGTTTAGCGATCTCATCCTGCTGGAACTTGATCTCACGAGCGTGACCCATGACTGATGGAAACATCACCACCTGATCGGCGGTCACGGCTTTGACCACACCGTAACCGATGTCCAACCCGATGGTGAGTGTGCTGCCCGGTAGTGCAGTGTTCTTTGCATTACGCTTGCTCATGTCTGATCTCCTGCTGGCTAGAATTCTGAGGTTGTGGCTGAACATCTTCCGCAATGAGCAGACTATCCAGCGCCTGACGGATGACAGCTCCGGCGCGACGATAGCGCAGCGCTGGTTTGAGGGCGTGGTAGATCGCCGCTTCGCGGGGATCATCCAGGTTGAGACTGAATTCGATACGCTTAATCATGGTTCCTCCGGTTGTACGGACTCGATACGGACAGGCTGACGAAAAAAAGAGACGCGCTCATCACGCGCTCTCCGCTATGGGAATGGTTTCCGCTGCTTCGACCTCGCACCCATCGACCTGTGCCTGTTCGGCAGCCGCCTCGATGAGCCCGGCGAGCAGGTGGGTGTTGGCTTCGAGCGCCTCCTGCAAACTGGCGAAGCGCCACAGGGCCGGATCGTTGCCGATCTTCAGCGAGATGGATTGGGGCTTCCGCCCGCGACGTTTCGCCATAATGTACCAACCTATTCAACTCTAAAAAGACATTTATGCGCTTTTTGAAACGCATCTGACTGAAAAAATAAACGCGAAGTCGCGCCTATAGTCGTATGCGCTCTGGAAAGCGCATGAAAGCTTTTCAGAACATATCATATTTCCACTGCCTTTGTCAAGCACTTTTTCAACCACATTTCAGATAACGGTGTCGATGCGAGTATAATTTAAAACAAACTGGATGAACGATGTAAGGAAGCGGATTGTACATGCCTTCAATTGCAAACACCCTCGGACGTTTCATCGCGGATTTAATGGCGAAACACGACCATACCAACCGGTCATTAGCTGCTGCCGCAGGGGTATCGGAATCTGCCGTTCGCAATCTGTTGAAGGTAGGGGAAGAAAAAGGGGCAAAAGACCCTGATGCCCGGACACTATCGTTGGTAGCGAAAGCGCTTGCTGTTGATGCTCTGCGCCTGTTTCGCCTGGCGGGATATATTCCCCCCGAATCTTCGGCACACTCAATCCGGGCAGATTATCTTGCGGAAATGTTCGATGTACTACAAACGGAAAAACAGGATGCCGTTCTGGGTGTACTGGAGGCTATGATTGACCAACCAGCAGGGCGCGAAGCGATACAGGAAATGCGGCAAAACCCGGAAAATCTCCTGGCCGGAATTGATCTGGCCAATCCAGGATTGGCGCGCACTCTGGCAAATGAGTTGATCGCAGAAATGCAGATGAAACACGCTAATGAAGTTGCGCGGATACAACCTGACACTAAGGTACTTCAGTATAAGTGGAAGGATTTGCCCACATCCACGCAGCAGCGGGTGAAAGCCCTCATCGAGCACAAGCTGTCGCTGGATTATGACCCGACCATGGTTGACCCGGAGTGGCGAGGGTAATTCAAAGAATGTCACTGAAATTATCAGGTGTGAGGTAGCGGATTATGCGTTTCTGGAAATTTTTGGGTATTTTCATTCTCTTGACAAGTGCTTTCAGCGTTCATGCAAAGCAAGATCAGGCTATTATCTCGCATTGCCTGGATACTTCACTACAACCTGTCCCGTTATCTCAGGTTCAGTTCGACGGCAGCATCTTTGTATCCACTAACAATCTTCGCGTTTTACGCAACCCCGTATCCACAACCTATATTATTGCCTTTTCAGATCACTATAGAAGTTTTGGCTCCTCTGGCTCTCTCTCACCAGATGGAAAGTGGTTTGCATATCCAACCGGTACGAGTCAGCAAGCAAACTGGACATCTCGTAACTATGAATTCAACCGCATTAACTTTGTCAATACACATACAGGTGAGCGGGTCTTCTCTGTGCCAACAAACGATTATGCACTTTTTGTAAGTGGCTCATATTCAGTTGCACCGGGCCGCGTTGGTTGGTTGAGTAATGTGCTTTATGTGGTCAACGATACAACCATTATCAACGTGGAAACGCAATTAGAAGAACCACTTGCTTATACTGGCCCGCTTGAACTACAACAACTTCGGCAGGGTAACATCTCTCCAGATGGCACACGGATAAGCTATTCTAATCGCATAGTCGATATCATGACGGGTGAAACAGTCGTTGAAACAGAGGGTAGGGCCGCCATGTGGCTGACAGATGGTACAGGATACTATATTTTCTCCTCGGCTCCCAACACCAGTACCACTATCTACGATCATGACGGAAATCT
>JBBSPQ010000446.1:0-3239 GCA_038258585.1 Pseudomonadales bacterium | reverse complement strand
TACCAACCGTGGCGACCCCGCCAACTTTGGTGCCGCGAATCCAGATGTCAATCCTAATCTACCCTTGAAATTCACAATCAATGGCCAGGTCTTTACCGCCAGTGATGCCACTCCCGCCAATCGCTATGCGGAACTGGCCTCTCAAATCAACGCGTCGTCCGGCAACCTGACGGCAAAGGTTGTCGAAACGGAAACAGGGCAGGCCCTGGAGGTCACCGAAAACAATGGACTTAACCTCGTCTTCGGCGGTGGCACTGATGGTCTGGGTTCCATCACCATAAAGAGTTCTGTGCGTGATCCGATTTCAGGTGTTTTCGGCATCAAGCCAAATTCCAGTGGTACTCAGCTTGCCAACCTCGCGAATCTTTCTAACGATGCGGTCACCGTAGGCGGAATTGTGGACTTCACTCTGGACGAAGGTGTCACGATGGTGGATGCCGCGAAGACGAGTGGCGGCGTCGACATTCCTACTTCCAGCTCGAGTATTTTCGGCAATATTAGCGAGGAGGAGGCACTGACAGGCGAGGTGTTCGAGCTCAATACTTTCGATCCGACCGATCCGAACACTTACTACCGTTCTACGGCGGTAGCCGTATTCGACAGTCTGGGCAATCAACATACTCTGACCCAATTCTTCGTGAAAGAACGAACTGCCGACGACAGCCCGACCGGCAGTCTGTGGAGTGTGTATTTCCAGATCGATGGCAAAGATATCGGCTACGATCCGGGCTCGCCTGATCAGACACCCTCGCTGGCAAAAGCAACACTACGCTTCAACTCCAGTGGTTTGTATGACAGCAGTCAGGATCCAATTTTCATCACGAACTGGACGCCATTGGATGCCGCAGGCAAGCCAACAGGGGCCGGGCCGGTGGCGGGCGATTCGACAGTCAACGATTCGACTAATAATTCCAACTTCCGCATCGACCTGAGCAAGCTGACGCAGTTCGGCGGTGACTTTGCAGTGAAGTCGAACGTACAGAATGGCTATGCCAGTGGCCAGCTTACCGGTCTGGAAATCGATTCGGGTGGACTGATCTACGCACGCTTCTCAAATGGCGAATCGACCGTCCTCGGCGAGGTGGCATTGGCCGATTTTGAAGACCCTTCCAAACTTCAGAACATAGGTGGCACGCGTTTTGCTGCTACAGCAGAGTCAGGTGATGGAACTCCTTCGGGAGCCGGCACCGCAGGTCTGGGTGTAATCCAATCCGGCGCCCTAGAAGACTCGAATGTGGACTTATCCGAGCAGCTGGTTCAGCTGATCGTTTCACAGCGAAACTTCCAGGCAGCGGCACAGATTATCGAGTCGATTGACACCGCTACCCAGACGCTTATCAACTTGTAATACCAGTCTCCAGCTTCTGCTGCCTGAGGTTACAGATCAGGCAGCAGGAGTAGGAAATGGATAAAGCACTCTATATCGGAATGAGCGCCGCGTCGCAGAATATGCTGGCGCAGGCCGTACATGCCAACAATCTGGCCAACGCCAGCACGGGCGGTTTCCGTGCTGATATCGCGCAGGCTAAAGCCATGAATGTCAGCGGCGATGGCTACTCATCCCGCGCCTACACGCTCACCGAAATCCCCTCTACTGACTTTACTCAAGGCCCCTTGAAGCAGACCGGCAATGAGCTGGATGTCGCCATCAATGGCGACGGCTGGATTGCTGTGCAGGCGGCTGATGGTAGCGAAGGCTATACCCGTGCTGGCGAGCTCAAGCTCTCTGCCTTTGGCGAGCTGCAAACCGGAAACGGCTTGCCGGTCCTTGGCAATAACGGGCCAATTGCATTGCCGCCTTTCGAGAAACTTGAAATAGGTGACGATGGCACGCTGTCGATTCGTGAGTTGGGCCAGGGACCAGAAGTGGTTGCTGTTCTCGATCGTATCAAGCTGGTCAACCCGGACACTCGCGACCTTGTAAAGGGAACCGATGGCCTGTTTCGTCGCCGCGATGGTACGGATGAACTGCCTGACGGCAATGTTCGCGTGAGTGCGGGGTTTGCCGAAGGCAGCAATGTCAATGTCGTCGACGCAATGGTAGAAATGATCAGTCTCACTCGTAACTACGAGATGAGTGTGAAGATGATGCAGACATCGGAGAACAATTCCGAGGCTTCGGCACGACTGTTGCAGATACAGTAACCAATAACGTCAAAATAATTGAGACCTCCACTTTATTGAAACCTCTTAGGGGAATCAAAGGAATAGAATCATGCATCCAGCTCTCTATGTAGCGAAAACCGGACTCAGCGCTCAGGACAAACAACTGACCAGTCTGTCCAACAACCTAGCCAACGTTGCCACGAATGGCTTCAAGCGGGATCGCGTTGTGTTTGAGGATCTGTTGTATCAGATCCAACGCCAGCCAGGAGGCAGTTCGACTCAGGATACGGAATTGCCATCTGGTCTGCAGATGGGTACGGGTGTGCGGACAGTAGGCACTCAGAAGATATTTACCCAGGGAGCACTCAAGACTACCGAGGAGGCGATGGACGTTGCAATTAACGGCCGTGGTTTCTTTCAGATTCAGATGCCTGATGGAACCGCTGCCTACACTCGTGACGGTCAATTCCATCTGAGTGCAGACGGTGAGATGGTCACGGCAAACGGGTTGTTGCTGAATCCAGGCATCAATATTCCCGCCAACGCCAGTTCAGTGACAATCGGCACCGACGGAACAGTCAGTGCGATGGTTTCCGGTGACACGGCGGCAACTCAGGTCGGGAATTTGACACTGGTGGACTTTGTGAACCCAGCAGGTCTGCAGGCGATGGGCGGAAACCTCTTCCGTGAAACTGCGGCCAGCGGCAGTCCACAGGAAACCGAGCCAGGTCAGAACGGCGTCGGTGTGGTGGTGCAGGGCTCGCTGGAAAATTCCAACGTGGAAGTGGTAGAAGAACTCGTCAACATGATCACGACGCAGCGCGCCTATGAATTGAACTCGCGTGTAATCTCCACGGCGGATCAGATGCTGCAATTCATCAGCCAAAACCTTTAATCGATACGTGTTTGTGTGACGGGGAACCGAAATGAAATTTTCCATCAAAACTGAACTGGCCTTGCTGAGCGTTTGCGTAATGCTGGTTGGCTGTGCAACTAAACCGGTTAACATCCCGGAGCCGAATGACCCTCGCTTTGCGCCAGTGATGACATTGACGCCGTCCGAGCCTTTGCGCCCCACTGGCTCAATTTATGCCAGAGGTACGGCGGTCGATCTTTATCAGCGTCGTGCGCAT
>JBBSPQ010000445.1:0-3244 GCA_038258585.1 Pseudomonadales bacterium | reverse complement strand
TGACGTTGAAATGGGCCGGGAGCATGACAGTATCCCGTCACTATGAAAAAAATCCTGTTAAGCACTGTATCTCTACTCGGCCTCCTGGCTTTGCTTTATGTCGGTGGCCTGTACTATGTCGACTCACGGCTGCAAGCGGAACTGAACAGTTTCGAACTGGCGTTTGCTTCCTCCAATGAAATTCTTGTTTACCGTTTTGACTACGAGCGTGGCCTGTGGCCGCTTTACGATTTGAGTAGAACTGAGTTGAGTTATAACACCTGCCAACCATAAAGTTATACCCTAGTAAAACTTTATGGTACTCTGTAACGAGTCTAGTATTTTAGCGAGAAACATTATGTCGATTTCAATTCGCCAAAGTGGTGGCGCAAAAATAGTCAGCTTGCCCAAGGCAGTCATAGAGAGCTTGGGCTTGGATGTGGGTTCTGAATTGGAGCTTACTATCAAAGGTGGCTCCATCGTGCTTACCCCGACCAAATCCCTCAGCTTGGCATCGCTTCTGGCCGATAGTCCCAAAGCGTGTTTCTCGGTAACAGAGGAAGATCGAGAGTGGATTGATGCCTCATTACGCGGTGAGGAAATTTAAACTCATGTATATTCCCGATCAGGGTCATATCGTTTCCCTCAATTTCGATCCCAGCAGCGGCAAGGAAATCATGAAGCGCCGCCCCGCTTTTGTGCTTTCCCGCAAAGCGTTTAATGAACATACCGGATTCGCGATTGTAGCCCCGATTACCTCTACTGTCCGTGGCATGAAATTGGAAGTTCTTATCAGCGGGCACGTGGTAGGCGCCGTCCTACCCCATCAACAGAAATCCCTCGACTACAAAAGTCAGAACATCGAATTTATCGAAATCGCTACCGAAGAAATAACCGCAACGGTTGTGAAATATGCGCAATTAATCATTTCGTAGATTTCAGCAAAGACCAAACCACATCTACAGGCGATCCATACTTATTTAGTTGCTTTTGCATTTGGCGCAGATCAGGCATCAATGGTTTGAGGTCATTGAGCATTTCTAGAAGATCTATTCAGAAATCGCGGATTGCTCTAAGCTCACTATTTCGATACTGTCCTACTAACAATTAAAACAAGCTAGGAACTGTCACCATGCGTAGATTGCATTCCAGCACCACCTCTCTCGAACGCCCTCTCCTGTGGGCCCTCATCTGCGTAATGCTATTGCTGTTAGGCACGCACGCATCGGCGGCAGATTCCCTTGTCGCCACGCAAGCCGGTGAACTTCAAGGCTTCCAAGCCGAAGGCAAGAGCATCCATGTATTCAAGGGCGTGCATTACGGCCAGCCCACCGGTGGCGCGCAGCGATTCAAGGCGCCGCTACCCGTCGCGCCCTGGGACGGCATCCGTGATGCCACCCGCTTCGGCGATGTCTGCCCCCAAATCGGCAACGGCGGACGCACGAGTCTGCAGCAAGAAGCGCCCATCCCCATGAGTGAGGATTGCCTCGTGCTTAATGTGTGGACGCCAGCATTTACTGATGAACGACCCGTCATGGTCTGGTTGCACGGACGCGGTTACAACGCCGGTGCCGGCTCCGAAGGTTGGTATGACGGCACCAATCTGGCGGAGCATGGCGACGTAGTGGTTGTCACGATCAATCACCGACTGAATATCTTCGGACATCTTTATCTGGGCGAAATCGCCGGTGACGAGTTTGCTGCCTCCGGGCTGGCAGGACTGCTGGATGCCCAACTGGCGTTAGAGTGGGTGCGAGACAACATCGCGGCATTCGGTGGTGATCCGGACAACGTCACCATTTTCGGTGAATCCGGAGGCGGTTCCAAAGTGGCGACCATGATGGGAATTCCCTCTGCTAGAGGACTGTTTAACAAGGGCGTCATTCAGAGTGGCCCTTCACGCACGGCGACGCCAGCGAGCGCGGCCACGGCCAATGCCCGGCGCGTCATGGAACTGGTAGGCGCTTCTTCAGCTGAAGACTTGCAGGCTATGCCATTCATGGAGTTGTTGACAGCGGCAAGCGAAGCCGGTCTGACCGGCGTAATGCGCCCTGTCGTTGATGGCAAATATTTGCCCCAGGACATGTTTGTGGGACGATCGACTCCGTCGGCAGTGGGCGTGCCATTGATGATCGGATCGAATCGCGACGAAGAGATTTATTTTTCCCGTAGCGACAACATCAATCGCGAAATGGACGAGTCGGAATTACTTGCACACATTCGTGAAGCGTATGGCGACGATGCTGAATTTGTCATCAGCGAGTACCGTCGCTCTCGACCCGCTGCCTCCCCCTGGGAGTTGTTCATTGCTATCGGCAGTGCGCGCATGACCTACGGGTCGATCCAGCTAGCCGAAGTACAGCAGCAGTCAGCTCCTGTGTATCTGTACATGTTTGAGTTTGAGACCAGCGAACGCAGTCTCGCCACTCATGCGTCCGAAATCCGCTCAGTATTTCGCAATGCCACCAATCAGCCGAACACCAGGCCCGGAGCCGCTAAGGTCGAGGATGCCATGAGCGAGGCCTGGATTGCCTTCGCACGTTCAGGCAATCCCAATCACGCCGGCATTCCGCAATGGTCGACCTATGATTTGGAAGACAGAACGACAATGGTTTTTGACGTTGAGAGCAAAGCGGTGAAAGATCTACGACCTATAGAACGTAATGTTCATGACGAAAAAGGATTTCGCCAATAATCGGAGCAAAAATTTTCGTGTTGCTAACATTCCCGCACATGAAAAAAAATGAGAATTGACATATGCCGGCCATCTCCCTGCTCAAGCATTCACACCTGTTAGCGTCTGCGGCACTATTGCTCATTCCACTGACGGTCACAGCTCAAACGGGA
Organism: Pseudomonadales bacterium; assembly: GCA_038258585.1. GTDB lineage: Bacteria > Pseudomonadota > Gammaproteobacteria > Pseudomonadales > Pseudohongiellaceae > UBA5078. Next base: position 418 of record JBBSPQ010000445.1, on the reverse strand, counting down.
ACGCCAAGTTTCAGTAAGGATGTTGCTCCCATTCTTTATAGCAATTGCGTGAGCTGCCACCGTGTCGGAGAGATCGGCCCGATGCCCCTTACTTCCTATAGAGAAGCGAAACCATTCGTCGACCTCATTGCTCATCACACCAGCAATCGCATCATGCCAGCATCCGATGTGACACTGCGCAATCCCAATACCTTCAGTGTTGAACCGACGGCGCGCTCGTTTTATCAGGACGCGATGATTACGACTGGGTTTACCGAAGACACGTTTATTCAAAGCTCTGAAGTGCGACCGGGGCTCCCTGGCTACACTCATCACGCGAATGTCTATGCACAGGTCGGAGAGGAAGAGGAATGCGTGGCGGGTTACACACCAGGGGGCGCTTCACGTCAGTACCCTGCTGGTGTCGCGAAATTGATTC
>JBBSPQ010000444.1:0-3245 GCA_038258585.1 Pseudomonadales bacterium | reverse complement strand
GACACGCGCTGGTTGCCGGAAAAGAAGTCGGAAATCGAAGCCTTCAAAAAAAGAAATAGTCGCGACCCCTTACCCGATACGGTGCAATGGACCACAAGCCAGACCGATCGCTACAATCGCAATCACTGGTTACTCGTCGACAAACTCATCACTGAAGGCGAGCCCGGTAGAGTAATTGTAGAAAGGCAGGGAAACACCTTCGATGTCGACTCACTTTACGTGCAGGAATTCACTCTTCTGCTAAGCCCCGAAGAGGTCGATTTTAGTCTGCCCGTGGTGGTTAAAATCAATGGTAAAACCATGCACGATGGCATAGTCGAAGAAAGTGCGGACACACTGCTGAAGTGGGCAGCGCACGACCACGATCGCACTATGCTGTTTACTGCGGAACTGACGCTACAGACTCCGCAGTGATGACTCACTGCGGTTGACCTGCGGGTCAATCAGCAAGCAGTCGCTTCCAATCAAATTCCCTGTCTGCCAGCGCTATGAAAGAAGGATTTAGCAATGAGTCCTTGGTGTTGTAACGTAGCGGTGTGAAGTCCGTATTCAAGATAGAGCCTCCCGCAGCACACAGGACCGCCTGAGCGGCAGCCGTGTCCCACTCACTCGTCGGCGCCAAACGCGGATAGATGTCCGCGGCACCCTCGGCCAGGACACACATCTTCAGCGAACTGCCCATGCTCACAAGCTCAACTCCTTTACATCTGGCTTCCAATGTCTCAAGCATACCCTTCAACGCATCGCCGCCGTGACGACGACTAGCTACTACTCTCGCCACGGCTTGAGTCGGATCTGATTGAAACCGTTGGCTACGTATCGTGTGCATGGATTCTGCCGAATGCTTCCAGGCAATTTTTTCAGCATGGATGCTGCTATCGCAGACGCCGCTCCAGGTAGCATCCAGCGCCGGCGCATGAACGACACCCAGGACTGCCTCGCCGTCACGAATCAACGCGATATTCACTGTGAACTCATCATTGCGGTTGAGAAACTCTTTAGTTCCATCCAAAGGATCTACCAACCAGTATTCCTGCCATTGCCGTCGGGTCTCCCATGCAACGAAAGCAGACTCCTCAGACAGCACCGGAATGGTTGGAGTCAGCACCTGAAGCTCCCAGACGATCAGCTTATGGGCGCGAGTATCGGCCTCGGTTAGCGGCGAGTCATCCGCCTTGGATTGCGCCACGATGTCGCCATCACGACGATATACCGATAGAATTTCCTCCCCTGCCTGCATAGCAATTCGGACGACTGACTGAAGTAAGGCTGGCTGCTGTGTCATGCGGTACTGTTCCCGTTACAAGATTTGTGATTTCATCACGCCTGGTTCGACGTTGCTTGGTTCGAAGTTACTCGGCAGTGGATGCTAGCATGTTTCACCGCCCGCGCTCGCTGCAGTGGTGACCATCCGCAGTCTTCAAATTACAAGAATAAGGAGAAATTCGATGCGCTTCATAGCTATAGCCCTTATGTCATTCCTGGCCACGAGTCACTCATTGGCCCAACTGGCCACGCCTAATGAAGCCGGGCTGACTTATGGTCATGTGCATCTTAACGTGAGCGATATTGAGCTGCACAAGCGCCTGTGGGTGGATCACTTTGGCGGCACTGTGGTTCAGAAAGGGTCGCTGACAGCCGTACGCATGCCCAATATGGCCGTCGTGTTGAATGCACGTGAACCGACCGGAGGATCGCAGGGAACCGTTATGGATCACTTCGGTTTCAAGGTCCGTAACATTGAAAAATTTCTCGCCAAATGGCGCGCAGAAGGTTTGCCCGTAGGCCGTGAGTTTATAGGTGCTGAAGGGCAGGCCAACGCCTACGTCATGCTGCCCGACGATGTCTATGTTGAATTGCAGGAAGATCAGGCGCTCTCGGTTGAAATTATGCCGTACCACATCCATTTCTTTACGCCTCAGTATAAGGAACTGCTTGCCTGGTACACCGAATTGTTCGACTTGGAAGTACGCCCACGGGGCACAATTCCCGACACCACGAATGTGCCTGGGATGAATCTGAGTTTCAATAATTCCCAGGAAGTACGGCTTCCGACAAAAGGTCGATCGATAGACCACATCGGTTTTGAAGTGGACGATCTGGAGGCATTCTGCAAGCTGCTCGAAGCAAAAGGCATAGCCTTCGACGTCGCCTATCGCGATGTGCCGTCCATAGAATTGAAGATAGCCTTTATCACGGACCCCACTGGGGTCTATATCGAATTTACTGAAGGATTTGACGAGTATTAAACACTCGACACCCGAATGATATGCACGAAAAGCAAGCAGTTACCTTTGAATGGAGCGAAATCGACACTGTCTTATTTGACATGGACGGGACTGTGCTGGACCTGCATTTCGACAACTATTTCTGGGAAGAATTTGTTCCTGCTCAGTACGGTAAGCTACACAATATAAGCCCCGCGGAAGCCTCCACGCTTCTGCTGGGGAAGTACTCTGGGGCTCAAGGCTCTCTGAACTGGTATTGTTTGGACTTCTGGTCAACCAATCTCGCACTCGACATCGCTCTTCTCAAGGAAGAGGTCAAGCACAAGATCTCGCTGCGCCCCAACGCATTGGAATTCGTGCAACAGCTGCGCTTGATCGGCAAACAGGTATTGCTTGTCACCAATGCTCACCCCGGCAGCCTCGCTCTGAAGATGCGCCACACTGGCATTGCACACCATTTTCACCACACCGTCAGTTCGCACACCCTCAAACTGGCCAAGGAGAATGTTGGATTCTGGGGAGCTCTGCGCGAGCAGCACCACTATGAACCAGAACGAACCCTGCTGATCGATGACAGCCTTCCGGTGCTACGTCAGGCGCAACTTGAAGGCATCAGGCACCTTCTCGCCATCCGTCAACCAGATAGCCAGCGACCGCCTGTCAAACAGCAGGAATTCATCCAAGTTGATGATTTTAATGAATTGATTACCAGTCTCAGGTTGATGGAACTGGGTTGAAAGGTTGAAGCGATGAGTGATACGAAACAAGGCAAAGCATCAGGCGTCCGTCTCGACAAGTGGTTATGGGCTGCGCGTCTGTTCAAGACTCGCGGCATTGCAAAGCAGGCGGTGGAAAGTGGCAAAGTGCAAATCGGCGACGCGCGCGCCAAGCCCGGCAAGGAAGTGAGCGTCGGGATGGTCCTGACCGTGCGCCAGGGGTGGGATGATAAAACGCTCGTCATCAGCGGGCTGTCCGAACAAAGACGAGGAGCGCCGGAAGCCGCTCTTATGTATGAAG
>JBBSPQ010000443.1:0-3250 GCA_038258585.1 Pseudomonadales bacterium | reverse complement strand
CTTTGATCATGTTGGAAGAACAAGATTTTCACCGGGGTTGACCATAGGATTTGCATGAGTAGTGTTGAGCCACTGATCGAAAAGACAGCGCAGGTTTTGCCCGCCCGAATTCCTCATGTGGTCGCCATCACCAGCGGCAAGGGAGGAGTCGGCAAGTCGAGTATTTCTGTCAATCTGGGCATTGCGCTGGCGCGAATGGGACGCAAGGTCTGCATCTTCGATGCCGACACAGGCTTAGCCAACATCAATATCCTGTTGGGATTGACCCCGCAGTTCGGCGTTGAACACGTTCTCTACGGTACTAAATCCATAGAAGAGATCATGCTGAATGGACCACATGATCTAAAGGTGATTCCGGGGGCCAATGGCATCGTAGAGTGCGTCAATCTGCCGCCGCGACAGCAATTGCACCTCACGCGTGCTCTGGCCGACGTCGAAAACGCGTTTGACTATATGCTGGTGGATACCGCTGCCGGCATTGCAGAAACCACATTGGATTTTGTTCAGGCCGCGCAGCAGACCTTGATCGTGATCACTCCGGAGCCGACGTCACTGACGGACGCATTTTCCATGCTCAAGCTCTTGCAGCGACGTGGCAAGCGGAGCGATTTCCATGTCGTGGTGAACATGTGTGCAAATGCTAATCAGGGTCGTGAAGTGTTCCATCGCTTCGCCGCCGCCGTCGAAAAATACATTCATGTGCCGCTGAATTTTCTGGGCTATATCCAGCAGGATGAAAGCATGCGCGCAGCTGTTACCATGCAATCGCCGGTGGCACTGTTTGCTGAAGACGATCCGTCATGCCGAAATTTTTTCCGGTTGGGGCGCGCGCTGGAGGATGCCTTGGCTAAAGTGCGGCCAGTCGCATCGTTTGCGCAATACTGGCAGGGTCTGTACCGGCGTCGACGTCTGGCCGCTAAATCTGCTGCCAGTCCGCAACACCGTAGCGCGAAAACCGGCGGTGCAGTCAGTCAATCGCAACTGCGGCATTACCTCAATGAACTGCGTGCCCGCATGTTGACGCTAATGGCGCAGGGCTCGCTTCCCCCCGAGGATTTTTCGGCACTGATCGATGAATTGAGTGTGGCAATGCGCACCAATTTCCGATTCGAGCCGGTGAAGGTGCCGACTAGAACGGATAACTCCGCACATTCGCTGGAGCATGATTGCGCCAGCGAGTCTCCCTCAGAGTCTATCAAGTCGGAGCCGACGCGAGCTGCAATCACGCATGGATTCGATGAACAGCGCTATGGCAGCCAACAGCTTTTACTGGATCGTTTGCGCTGTGAACCAGATTTGCCTTTGGTCGACTTGGTTACACAACTGACGGCGAGCTAAATTTGTCTCTAACATCTACGCGTATCGGACACGTTTCGCTGGCGCGGCGACATCACGCATGTCGGTGAAAAATAAAGGGGAGTCATCACCTGAGTATCATGGCCTGTACGCCGTGGCTCATGATCCGCGTTTCAAAATGGGCAGTGCAATCGGAACTTTTAAATGACTGATATAACTCTAGTTGCATTGGTGATTTGCCTAATCCCAACGCTCGGCGTGATCTGGATCGATCGCGAGTGGTCTGGCAGTGGTCGTGAGACCATCGTCGCGACCCTGAGGATGCTTGTGCAACTCTTGGTAGTGGGATACTTACTCACTTTTATCTTTGACTCGCCGAATCCGTTTATCGGGATGCTAGTAGTACTAGTGATGATTGTCGCTTCTGCCGTGATTGGCATCCGGCGAGTTGACACCGACAGGCTCCCGGCTTTTTTTAAAGCGAGCTTGGCCATTGGTGTTGCCGGTATTGCGGTGCTGGCATTCATTCTCTTCGCTGTGTTAAAGCTGCACGACCCTTGGTATCAACCCCGCATCATCATTCCGCTGGCTGGAATGATTTTCTCCAATGCCATGACTGCCATCACTCTCGCAGCCGAGCGGCTGGAACGTGAGCTGGCCGATGATGTTCGTTATGAGAAAGCTCGCTCTGCTGCCTGGACGGCGGCGCTTATCCCTCAGATTAATGCCCTGCTCGCAGTAGGCATTGTGTCTCTGCCGGGGATGATGACGGGGCAGATTCTTTCAGGAGTTGACCCGTTGATCGCTGTTCGATATCAGATAGTAGTGATGGCAATGATTCTGCAGTCAGCGGGGTTTGCGGTCGCGCTTTTTTTAAGGTTGTGTGCGCCAAAGCCTGTTGTAGTGCTGTAACTAAACGCGATGAGTAGCCTTGCAAGAAATGAGTCAGTATAAAATATAAATTTGCTGGTAGAACAAACAGACTTGAGAATAAAAAGGGGGAGGCCTAAGCCTCCCCCTTTTTATTCATCGTTTACTTCTTGTTGCTAAACTTCAAAGATCGAAATCAAGCGACATGAAGAACTGACGTCCGAATGGATCATCAACCCTTGTTTCGAGCCCGCCAGCCTGCGGTAGCCGCTGGGCATCACGGTCGAACAGGTTGGTAATACCGACTGTGAGATTCGAGTCAGTATCAAAGGCGTTGAAGCTGTACGAGTAACGCGCATCGACCTTCGTGATCGCCCTAATGTAATCCGGAGCGAAGGCTTCGTAGTTAAGAGTCAACGTGTCTTCATCGAACTTCAACTTGCCAAGATGACGGGCATTCAGGCTGGCACTGTGATCTCCTTTGTACCAAGACAAGCCAATATTAGCCTTGTATCTGGGCAGAGGAGGCGCCAGGTTGGTGACCGCATTCTGCGACGCAATGCCGCTGGCGAAACCAGAGAATTCGTCAGGCAGATACTCCCAGCGGGTATAGTAGTTGCCGCCTAGGCTAGCGGAGAAATTGCCCAGATTGCCAACTTCGAAGGAGTAGCGGATACGGAAGTCATACCCGTTGATGAACTGTGAGGATAAATTGATCGGCGCGCGATAGACGTCGGTAACCTTGCCCGTCGCATCTCGCGTGATCAGCTCGTTCGGATTGGCGAGCGCGTACGCAATACCAGCGGCAGCATCCGCTGGATTGGTCGCCGGTTTGAAATCCGCTGCGGTTCGTCCTGTGGATGCAAGAAAAGCATTCAACTCTCTTCGGGTGACTTCGGCGGTGATGAGAGAGGAAATACGACCGATGTATTCAATCTCTTGGTAGTCCAGATCGATGCTAAGTCCGTCAATCGGTCTCCAACTAAATCCGACGTTGACGATCTCGGATTCTTCCGCTCCCAGGCTTGGGTTGCCAGAAGTGCAGCTGTCAGTTCCATCAAGAGAGATGTTGGTCAGTGCATCG
>JBBSPQ010000442.1:0-3260 GCA_038258585.1 Pseudomonadales bacterium | reverse complement strand
GTCATAAGAATTCGTCGTGAAACCAAGGGGCGAAACGGCAAAGGAGTAACACTGATTGATGGCCTGCCCTTGGCTGGAGACGAATTAATGAAGCTGATAAAGACCCTGAAAACCAAGTGCGGCAGCGGTGGTACATTAAAGGATGGGATCGTCGAAATTCAGGGTGACCATCGCGTAGTTCTACAAGCGTGGCTTCAGGAAGCAGGTTATAAGGTCAAACTGGCTGGCGGTTAGTTCTTGAACGACAGTCGAGCACCGGAGAGCAAACGCAATCGCGTTGCCCTCACTTCCCGTTTGAAACGCTGCATCGTCAAATCCTTTTCCTCCACTGCAATGGCCCCTGCCGGCAAATAGCTGAGCCTCATATAAAGCGCAGTCAATTCCTTCATTTCATCAGCCAGATCGGGTCGCGCAACACTGACTCGTTCACAATAGTCCTGTGGCCCTTCTCCTCGCTGCCTTCCTAACCCTACTCTCGCGAGATCAGAACCAAATGCCAGATACAGTTTTGTTGCAGGGTCGCGCGCAATTCCGCGTCTACCATTCAACATGAAGAGAGCTGCTATTCCAAAAAAAACTGCCATCGAAATCCCCAAGGAATATATCAATCCCGATTGCGTACTGTCACCGAACAGTTTTTCCAGAAATTCCAACTGAATGTCTTCGTCATAGCTAACCACCCATCTGTTCCATGCGTAGTCCAATGCATCCATACGTAGTCGCAATGAGTTCACCCAGGCCGTATTGCGAAAGCGCATCATGGAGAAGCCGGAATTCTCCATGAAACCTGGTTGATCTGCGAATACCGCCTCTACGCCCAGCTTAATACGATCCGGAGCAACGGCTGCAGTCGGATCAAACCTTACCCACCCCTCTCCTTCCAACCACACCTCAGCCCATGCATGTGCATTGTACTGATAAACCATCGTGTAATTTTCGAACGGATTGTACTCGCCACCCTGATAGCCGACGACCACTCGCGCAGGAATACCCGCAGCACGCATGAAATATACAAAACTACTAGCGTAGTGTTCACAAAAGCCCTCACGAGTATCGAACATGAACTCGTCTATACTCGACTCACCGAGCAAAGGCGGATTCAATGTGTAAAAAAACGGTTGTTCCCGGAAGTATCGCAACAGTCTTGTAGTGTAGTCTCTGTCGTTACTAGACACTGATCGCAGTTGCGCCACCATAGCTCGACTGCGAAGATTATTACTATCTTCAGGGAGCTGCAACGAACGAGCCCGTAACCCAGCATCCAAATCCAGATCGGTTTGATAATTGAGATAGGAGCGCATTCGGTAGCGGTAACGCTGCGTGATCGGCTTGGATGTATGCAGAACATAATTGCGATCCCGCACGACATCGGGAGTATTGAAGTCCGCCAATTGCATCGCGTAAATCCAAGTTCGCTGAGTGGGTTCCAGAATTACGTCATATGACACCGGTTGCCCCTGTGCAACCCCTCTGGACTCGGTTCGATAGCGCGTCAGAAGGTTAAAGTTCTGAAAAGCAGAGCCGCTACGCTGCCACGTCCTCCCATCGAAATGGTCAAACACCAGCCCCCGCCAGTACAACTGTTCGTGAGTAGGCGCGTCACCTTCAAAACTGACTCGAAACGCGAGTTCTACTGAACGCCCAAGATTACTGATATCACCTGGTGTCATTTGATCATTGACACCAGTGGTATTGGAAGGAGCAGGTATTGGCATGGACCATAAGGGCGTAGCTCTGGGCACGAAGATGAACAGAGCCACCATGAGCGGAACGCTTTGCAGCACCATTCGCACTGCAAGCCGTGAGTTGTGGCTGAAAGTGTTTCTGGCATTGTCACGATTCAGTGATATCAGTGCGCCGGTAATTACCGTTACCACGAGCAATGCGTAGAGACTCGCCGGAATTGTCTGCGAATAGATGAATCCCACCATCGCCAGCACATAAGCCAGCACAATGACAATAATGATGTCCCGTTTATAACGCATCTCCACTAGCTTGAAGACCGCACCCAGTATCAGCAGACACACGGAAGCGTCCAAGCCTACCCCCTCGATGCGAAACTGATACAGAATTAATGGCAGAGCGATGAAGACAAACAGGGCTTTTATCAGCCTGCCCGGATAAGGCGCGCGACCGGCAAAAATGAGAAGGCGCCAGAGAATGCACATTAAACTAAGCACGCCGATCCATGCCGGAAGTCGTAATACGTGAGGCACCACCACCAACGCAACGGATGCCAGAACCCAGAGCAGACATAGACGCGGAATCTGATATTTCAGGTCCATTGTGAAGCCGCCTCAATACCACTTTTGATATTAATGTTGGCACCTCCTTCCCAGAGCGCCAACGCTGTCAGTATTCGTTTACGATGAGCCTCGCCACTGCCGGCTGGGATTAAGACACCCGGAATACGCAGACCGTATTCAGTTTCCGTGCGAGCCAGTTTTACAACCCAGAAACACAGACGGGAGAGGCGCTCTTCCGCGTTCAAGCCTGGGAACATCGTCCAATCCAAAACGAGTTGATCATCCACCATATCAACGAACTGCTTGAGCTTCAGGCCCTGCCCCCGAGCCAGATTTTTCCAGGCAACATGTTTGAGTGAATCACCCGGCAGGTAATCCCGCAGACCGTGAAAGTCTTCCGTTCCTGGCCGGGTACTTTCCGCTGTCCCTGAACCCGTCCCCACAGAGGCCCTTTGTAACGGGGCTGCAACAGGGGCAGGATAGACGAGACAGCTCATGCCCAGATCCAGTCGAGACCACGCTCGCCACAGTCCAAGTGGGAATCGTGTTTGCACGATCAGCCGCGGCGCACGCAGAACACCTCTACTTGGGGCAGGCAGATACACATTGACGCGTTCCTGCTCAGAATCGAGCAGTTCGGCGTAACTGAACATTGCGCCGGGGAAACGTAGCTCCAGAGTCTCATGCTCACGTCCATTTTCGCGCTGTAACAACACAGGGAATGCCGCATCCTCGCCCGCGAAAACGGGATTGACACTCAGCCCTTTCACGGTCAAATGCTGAAGATTTCTGAACGTATGTAATATGGTAATCAAGAACAGGCTGATCATGAGAAACGCAAGTCCGAACGCCAGACTCAGCACATAATTGATGGCCGTCACGAACACCAGACTGGTTGCCGTAACGAATAGCAGACCATGAGCGGTTGGAAGGATAAATATATTCTTGCGGTGTAAGGTGGCCGAATTGACAACCGGAACCTTAAGAGCGAGCCAGCGCTGAGTGCGTTTTGAT
>JBBSPQ010000441.1:0-3262 GCA_038258585.1 Pseudomonadales bacterium | reverse complement strand
GGCGGCTTTGGTCTGGACAAGGCTAAAGTGCAACTGACCGTGCTGGAGTCCAATAGCGGTCGCATCATGGACGTGGTTTCCATCGATACACGGGGTGGCGTTCTGACACTTTACGGTGAAAACCCGCAACGCCTTCTAGTCTCAGCGCTTGGTCGTTACGTCGATAGTCTGGTACCGTGAGCTTCTATTACCGACCGGCTGAATCGCTTTATGGACAAGACTGGCCCTGACCAACAAAGCATTCTCAATTCTCTGGCTTCCGTGAGGGGGCCGGCCCCCGTTCATCTGTGGAACCCTCCTTACTGTGGTGAGATCGACATCCGTATCGCAAGAGACGGCCGTTGGTTTCACAATGGCAGTCTAATTCAGCGACCTCGACTCGTGCAGTTGTTCTCATCTGTGCTGCGTCGGGAGGAGGATGGAAGCTATTGTCTGGTGACACCCGCAGAGAAGCTGGGGATACAGGTAGAGGACTGTCCCTTTGTCGCGCAACTGTTGCAGAGTGTAGGGGATGGAGAGACTCGAACTCTCACCTTTACCCTCAATACCGGCGAGCATGTGTCTTCGGGTCCTGAGAACGCGATCCGGGTAGAGACCGTGGATGCGGAGCCTCATCCGGTTCTGCATGTGCGTCGAGGGCTCCATGCATTGATTGCAAGGAATGTGTTCTACGAACTTGTCGAGTTAGCTGGCCTGGGAACCAAGGGCAACGCAAGTACACTCTTCATCTGGAGTGGCGGCACGCAGTTTGAACTTGGAAAAGTCTGAGAAGACGTAAACGATTATTTCCCCGGTCGTCTGGTTCCGACGACTTCATCAGCGTTCTGAATATTCTCCGGCCGCAGGCCATCTATAGCCGCATCGGCGACAGAAATTGCCGTTTCCTTGACGACTGTTGCCGCCTCCTTGCCGTACTCAATTCCCGCGTCTGTGCCTTTCACACCAAGCTGCGCCGTTCTCGCAACGCCGTGTTTTATAGGTGCAGTGGCAAAGCCGCAACTCAGCATCAATGATCCAATTGCGCTGATCAGCAACAATGCTCTGATTAATTCACTCATTTTCAATTTCCTGTGTTCCGAGTTTTGTAGTGGATCTTTGTACTATGCAATGTTCTTGCCGACCAGGTGCCAGCCATTCCTTCTCCATTCTCACGATTCGTCAAGGAACGATTGAACAAATAAAGTACAAATTTGCCTCAAGAAACCCACTACTTTGTCGCTACCTGTACTGAATGGTTCGATGCCGCCTTGGGGTCGACGTGTGTAGTAGTAGGGGGATCAGTCGACGATTGGAGCCTCCGTAGTTACACGGTGAACTCGCTTCCCGAACCATCTCAAATTTAAAAAATGCCTATTTAAATCGTATGGAGAATACACATGAACCGCACCTTCCTGACCAGGATCATTACTCGCAAAGCAGCAGCCGTCACTGCAGCACTGCTTCTTTGCACTTACCACTCGGGAGCAATGGCAGATCGCATTTCTGTCGACGATGCCGGCAAAGACGCAATTTCCAAATTCTTGTTGAACTTTGGTCGATTCATCGACTGGCCGGAAACGGCATTTGCATCACCAACAGCAGATTTCAAAGTGTGCGTTCTGGGGGAAAATCACCTTGGCAGCGCGCTGGAACAAAGTCTCCGCAATAAAAAGGCAGGCGATCACGCATTTGTGGTTACAGAACTCTCCGGAGGTCAGCTCGCTGATGCAAAGAGCTGCAACATTCTATTCGTCAGTTCTTCGGAAGAGGCTCGGGTAAAAGAGATCACAAGTGCTGTATCTGGTGGATCAGTACTGACAGTGGGAGAGGTAGATGCCTTTCCTGAGAATGGTGGCATGATCGGTTTGGCTTCTGCTCCTGGTGGAAAGTTAGCGATCAGAATGCAGAAAACAGCCATTGCGAACGCCAATCTGGAAGTGCGTGAACAATTGATGCGAGCCATTCAATAAGTGCGTCAATTTCCAACTGTAGGGTATTGCCGTTATTAATCGGGTTGCACAGGTGACCCACCAAGAAACATTCGGGCTCTGACAGTCCTCGTGAATAGATGGCGAGGACTTGTCGGGGCCACCCGTTGGAGGGTGCCAAAGTGTTAAGTATGAAGTGGAAGTTGAAATGGAAAGTGCTGGCCGGAGTGACGGTTACCAGCACTTTCGCTGTAGTCGTCTGCAGCATCATATTCATTGTGATGGAATTGAATCGTCTGGAAGAGTCGACGGACACCCAATCATTGATCATCGCTCGCCTGATAGGGGCTAATTCCACGGGAGCGTTGGCGTTTCTGGATTCCTCATCAGCGACAGAGACTCTCAGTTCTTTGTCACTGAACAAGAATATTATGGGAGCCGCAATTTTCGATGATACTGGTGCTTCTTTTGCGACTTTTGCCGCGACTGGTACACCGGTCTCCTCATTACCAAATCGTCCTGGCACGAACGAGATCGTGCGTCGTGAAGAACTTGGGTACATCGAGTTATATGAACCGATTACGATGGATGGTGATGACATCGGCACCATATATTTACGTGTCAGCTTGCAGGAATATCAGGAGGTGGTCAGCACCTTTCTGACCTCCGCGTTCATCATCATTATCGGTATTGTCGCGATGGCGCTGGCAATTTCCTTCTTTGTACAGCGCTCTATTGTGCTGCCAATCAACCAGGTCGTGGATGCCCTGAAGGACATAGCGGAAGGCGATGGCGATCTGACCCAACGTATTAAAGTGACGTCCGATGATGAAGTGGGACAACTCGCACACTGGTTCAACGTTTTCGTGAACCGTATCCATGACGTTGTCAGTAAATTTAAAGATTCATCCTTCAACCTGACATCGGCAGCAGAGCAGTTGTCGGCCACGACCAATCAGACAGCGAGCGGTGCGAACCGTCAGCAGTCGGAGATTGCTCAGGTCGCAGCAGCAATGGCAGAAATGGCAACGACGGTAGAAGAGGTTGCTCGCAACGTCGGCATGGCGGCATCAGATGCCGAGAATGCCGATAGCGAATCCAACAAAGGCGCTGAAGTTGTGGCTCAGACCATGACCGCTATCAATGAGCTGGCTCGTGATATCGACAAAGCATCGGAAGTAATCACTGAACTACAGAAAGAAACGGACAACATCGGCTCCGTGCTGGATGTGATCCGTGGCATTGCCGAGCAGACTAACCTGCTGGCGTTGAACGCCGCCATTGAGGCCGCACGGGCAGGAGAGCAGGGCCGCGGGTTTGCCGTGGTAGCCGACGAAGTACGCGCCCTGGCCAGC
>JBBSPQ010000440.1:0-3262 GCA_038258585.1 Pseudomonadales bacterium | reverse complement strand
GAAAGTGGCACAAGTAAGAAAGACAGGGACTTGATGAGATGACTCGGCATGGCGGCTCTCCTGATTATTTTTATTTTCCCGGCCAGAGGGTTATAGCACAGATTTTCCCGTACTATTCAGAGCAATCCGACGAGACCCAAATCTATGCAGTCCAAGCAAGAAACAAGCACCAATGAAGACGCAGATATCAATGCCACTGCCAAACAGATCGCCCGATACTATGACGCCAACACGGAACACTTCCTGCGTTTCGGGGGCGCGGGCGACACGGCAGCAATTCATCGCGCCATATGGGCGCCTGGGGTAAAAAATCGTGACGACGCGTTTCTGTATTTGAATCGACTGATTGCAACGGCCATCATTTCGCTGATTGATGAAGATGTCGGCACTCTGCATGTGTTGGATCTTGGATGTGGCGTCGGCGGCACTACCACCTGGCTTGCACAAGCACTGGGAGCACGCGTCACAGGGGTTACGATCAGCGAACAACAACGCGCTATTGCCGAACAGCGTGCAGCACGATTAGGCGTTGCCGACATGACTGACTTCATCACTGCCGACTTTAATTCCCTGCCAGAGATCGAACCGGCACAGGCCGCCTGCGCCATTGAATCATTTGTTCATGCCAGCGATGCATCGCAATTTTTTGCGATGGCGTCCAGACAGATAGCAACCGGCGGAAAACTGATTATCTGCGATGATTTTCTCAACCCTCCACTCTCTCCCCAAACCACGTCCCCTCAAGCGAAGCGTTGGGTAACTCGGTTCGCACGAGGCTGGCATCTGAATAACTTATTGTCGGTAGCAGAGGTAAAAGAGCATGCCGCGAAGGCGGGTTTTCGTTTGGTAGAAAAACATAATCTGTCCGCCTATCTGAGAGGGTTCCATCCGCTCTATCTTTGGTTCATTACCACGCTGACATTGATTCCCCTGCGCTGGCCCTATTGGCAAAACCTGTCCGGAGGAACGGCCTTACAGATTTGCGTGCGGCGCGGCTGGACGAAGTATCAAGCGCTGGTTTGGGAGAAAGCAGAGAACTGATTCCTGCCGTTGAGAAAAGTTCAGCTAAGCTCCAACACCACCGGGCAATGATCAGAACCAAACACATCGTTCAAAATCTCAGCACTTTTTATACGCGAAGCAAGTGCGCTCGAGGCCAAGAAATAATCCAATCGCCATCCGACATTATTCGCGCGCGCGCCGCCCCGCATGCTCCACCAACTGTACTTGATGGTGTCCGGATACAGCTTACGGAAAGTGTCGATATAACCGGCTTTCATCAGTGTATCGATGCCATCAATTTCGAACTGTGTATAGCCGGCACTCTTGTTGTAGTTTGCTTTGGGCCGTGCGATGTCAATCTCTCGATGGCACACGTTGAGGTCGCCGCACACAATCACAGGCTTCTGTTTTTCCAATTGCTGAATATATTTCAGAAATTCCCTGTCCCAGCGCTGTCGGTATTCCAGTCGTTTGAGGCCTTCGCCAGAATTGGGCGTGTAAACCGTCACCACAATGAAATCCTTGAACTCTGCAGCAATCACGCGGCCTTCCTGATCGTGCTCTTCGTGGTCCATGTCGTATACCACTGAGAGCGGCTCCGACTTGCTGAAGATGGCCGTGCCTGAGTACCCTTTCTTCACTGCAGAGTTGGTGTAGAGCTTGTATCCCTCCATCGCCGCCACTGCTTCCAGTACTTGATCATCCTGCGCTTTGGTTTCCTGCAGGCAAAGAATATCCGGTTGCATCTGCTCTACGGATGCAAAAAAATCTTTCTTTATCGCGGCGCGAATGCCGTTCACATTCCAGGAGATCAGTTTCATTGTGTTTTCCGTATGGGTCTGCGTATGGGGCTAATTGTTCGAACCCGCATTAAAACATATCGAGTTGCCGGGATGAATCCGTGGCGAGCACTGTCGCCGCCGAAGGCACATAGCGCGGCCTGCGGAACCGAGAGCTATCGAGCGCGGCATAAGTCGCCTCGCGCTTCCCAAGACGTAACTTTCTCAGGGCGGTGGTAAACCGCTGATGCAGCAGATCGGCCCAGACCCCCTCCCCGCGCATACGTACCCCGAACTCAGGATTGTAATCCTTACCGCCTCGAAGGTCCTGAATACGATGCATGACACGCGCGGCTCGGGCAGGAAAGTGAGCTTCTAACCATTCACGAAACAACGGGTTCACTTCCCAAGGAAGACGCAGAACAATGTAGTTAGCGCTACTGGCGCCCGCCTCGAAAGCAGCTTCAAGAATGCTCTCCATATCGTGGTCCGTGATGAACGGGATAACCGGCGCGATATTCACACTGACCGGGATTCCTGCTTCTGCCAAGCGGCGCACGGTTTGCAAACGCCGAGTAGGTGACGTTGCACGTGGCTCCAGCGTTCGAGAGATGTCGTGATCGAGAGTGGTGACGGTGATTGTAACCGACGCCAGCTGCCTCTTTGCCATGTCAGACAATAGATCGATATCACGCTCGATCAAAGACGATTTAGTAATCAACCCTACCGGATGCTCGCACTCATGCAGCACTTCCAGCACCTTGCGAGTGATGCCATATTTGCGTTCGCAGGGCTGATAGGCGTCAGTGTTCACACCAAGCGCAATCGGCTCGGGATGGTAGGACCGACTTGCCAGCTCTCGGCGCAGCAGATCGGCAGCATTCACTTTGGCAAACAGACGGGTCTCGAAATCGAGCCCCGGAGACAACTCCAGATAACTGTGGGTAGGTCGGGCGAAGCAGTAGATACAACCGTGTTCACAACCACGGTAAGGATTCAGAGAAACGCTGAAAGGCACATCGGGAGACTTGTTGCGGGTCAGAATGGAACGGGCGAACTCCTCTCGTATTTCGGTTTTGAAAGAAGGTTCGGTCTTGAAGAGAGTCTCAGTCTTAAAAGAAGTCTCGGTGTTAAAGGAAGTCTCGGCTCTGAATGAGACATCGTCCCTATGATCTTCAGAGGACGCCCACCCATCGTCGAAGCCCTCGCGAAGCTGCAATTCGAACCGTCCCTGTATATTCGATATGGCACCTCGTCCCTTAATAGGTTGCGCTGCGCGAATTGACATTGACTACCCTCATATACTGTTTTTATATACAGTATATGAGGAATTCAAACTTGGCAACTTCAAATGTACTCAGAGTGGTTTCATGAACTTCAGCGTCATACGGTCGCTCTCGCCAATCGCCATGTACTTCTGCTGATCCTTGTCGCGCAGACGCAGAGTCGGCGGCAGCGTCCAGACGCCTTCCGGGTGATCT
>JBBSPQ010000439.1:0-3263 GCA_038258585.1 Pseudomonadales bacterium | reverse complement strand
GATGGCTGTCAGGGCGAGAGTTCAGGCCGGGATGATGATGCTGGATCTTCTTTCCCAGAGAATCGACTAAGGTCATTGACCGCTTCTGATTGCACTGACCAATTCCTCTTTATTCATTGAACTGCGTCCCTTGATATGGAGTTGTGCTGCGCGGTTGTAAAGTTCCTGTTTTGTTCTGTCATAAAGCGAACGATTGGGATTACCGGTGGCCTTTGATGCTGTCGAGGAGGTGCGTCCTTCGCTGTGTCGTTGCTTGTTGACAGTGCGCGCTGCAATTTCTTCTGCGCGTTTCGTGCTTCTATCTTCTTTTAGCTCATTGTCTTTGACTTGTTTGTACTGACGCTCATCTTTGTCACTCCAGGATTGCGGCATGTCGATTCTCTATTCGATTCAAATTGAATGTGAACGCTATTAATAACAATCAATCGAGGAGCTGAGAATATCCAAAGTACTGGAATTTGATTCAAGTTCCATTTTAAAAAAACGGAAATCAAATAGATCACTATCGATCGAAGAGGATCTCTTTAAGAGGCCGTTGAATCTAACTATCGTAAATGCAAATCCTCTGTTGTTTTTATATAACGTTTTAGCTACAGCAATCTCGCCACCGCGTCAAACACACGCCTGTCGCGTATCATCAAAGGGTGTAGCGCGATCGGAAACCGTATTTCAGTGCCCACAGAGAAGCGAGAATTTTGTGAAGGAAAAACCGAAAGATCGAAAGGGGTCCAGATTGAGACAACTCGCACTTGCTCGAGAACATGCGCATCTTTATTAAGGTCGCGCAGAAACTCACTGCCAGGGCGCATCTGCCTGCAACCACGATTGCCCAAGGCATACGCAAGCTGACTGCCCGTGTGAGGAGTTGAGATCGCAAGGAAGCGCCCTACCCGGGCCAAGCCACCGAGACGCTGGAGATAGTAGCGGCAAACGAGTCCGCCCATGCTGAAGCCAATCAGATCAAATTCTTCGGTGGGGAGTTCGGACTCGATGTAGTTGCGCAGAACCTCGGCAAGCTCATCAAGCCCCCTGCGCCCTGTGCTGGGTTTAAGGTTCGGAGCGAAGGTGCGGAACCCGCGCGAGCGCAGGTAACGCCCCATCCGACCGAAGGCCGACGAAGAGTGGAAAATGCCATGTACCAGGACAACACAGCGTCCGGCGCTCATCATTGCCGCTCCTCGACCGCCACGACGCACGTAGTCAATATTTACAATATCAACGCAATTGCACGTCTTCCATGCGGAAATATGCAGTGGATTTTTGTATCCCCGCCTTAAGTGCCGCATTGTAACTTGTTGCGATCGTGAAGGGGCCGAAATCGCTCAACTTCAGACTGGTCCCATTGGCAGCAGAAGATGAAACTGTGATCTCGATGGATTGTACTGCTACACCTCCAATGCTCTCATTCGTGGTAGTCTGAGACACTACGGCACTGTCAGCAAGCGCTGCCGCCACACCATTTTTGACCGTCGGCTGCACCGCCGCTACCAGTGCAAGCAACATTCCGCTGACCAGACTTGGTTCCACCGCCTTGGTGGTGGCGGGAGGAAACTGTGTGCCATTAGTAACTAGTTTCACCACAGCGCCCTGCGCGTCGACCCTCGTCGTCATTTATTACTCGTAGAAGTCAGAAGATTAAATCTCTAACTATTCCACACCTTGCTTCCGATACTGTCCATACATCAGCTCTTCAACATATTCCACGCACTTGAATTCAATCAATTGCATATTGTCATCCAAACGTCGGTACAACGGCATACTGATTGTCAAAGGTTCGGTGTAAACCTCGGGATCGGTAATGGTCGCTTCATAGCGGATGACATTTGGCCCGTCTAATGTGTACCTCTCTTCCACTTTCATCTGATAGCTGTGCCAGTTGCCGGAGCTATCCAGCCAAGTGTCAGGCATCTGCCCGGTCACGTCGATAACCATTGTGTCGCCTTCCCAGCGACCAATGTTATGACCCATCCAGCTGTCAACCTGTGATTCTAAATCAGGCTGATTCATGAATACGAAACGATCTGCGCCTGCAAACTCATAAGTGATCAGAGTTGTATCAGGTGCCTGAAATATCTGAAACGGATAAGGCAGGTAAGTTGCTCGTGGCACCCCAGGAAGATAGCACTTTACCACGGGGTCCTTCGCCAACCAGTTTTGCTGATTTTCCATCTTCACTGCCAACGCTTCTGGTTTATAGGGAATCTTGCCCCCTTTCACCACTCCCATACCACCAGGTATTGCACCCAGCGCTCCCATTTCTGGGATGGGGCTTGGTCTGGACGCATGCGTTTCCAGATCCCAATGTGCCGTTCCCAAGGCCTGCCAGATGCCATTAAAATCTGGTTTGCCGTCGGGCGTGCGTGGAATATCAGAACCGCTTTGAGCGAACACCGAGCCTGATGCAAGTACGGAGAGAGCACTTACTGCAAGCAGTAATTTTTTGATTCTTATTTTCATGAACTGCCCTTTCTTATCGTGTGAAGTTTCCGTTTGCGTCAATGAATGCGCCTTCTTCCACGCGCTGACCGCGCAGAATATTGACCATGCCGTAGTTACCTTCATGGCAGGCATACTCGTAGAGTTGCTCTTCCATTTTCACCATCGGCACCAAAACGGTAACTGGGGCTTCAAATGCCTTCGGGTCATCCACCGTGAACTCGTAATTAACCTGGTTTTCAGCCACGCGCGTGAAGCGCTCAGTAAGGTTCATATTTTTGGAAATGCCGGTACCGCGAAAGCTCTGTGTTTTATCGGTGAAGTTTCTGGTTTCGACAACCAGAGTGTCACCGTCCCAGTAGCCACGGGAATCGCCGGTCCACTGCTCAACATTTTCAGGAAGATGAGGACGCCCATCGATAGGCACAATGCGCGCCTCGTGAATCATTTCATTGAAGACTACAAAATGGTCACCGTTCTGAAACAGTTCTACGTTGTTGTTGTACATGCTTGGCATGAAAGGAGGTACCGAGTTGAATCCCAGCAGACAGCGCTCTGAAAGCCCTCGATCCTCAGGACCGTCCTTTCCTATCCCGCCTACAGTGACACGAACAGGTCGCTCACCTTTGTAATCCGGGCCCAGACCACCGTACGCCACTGGCGCGCCTTCAACCCGTTTTGGCATTCTGCCATTAGGCGGATCAACGATGAGCGAGGTTCTGCGGTTATCTTCAAGCGGAGTTCCTTCAATCCAGAATTGGTTATAGCCACCCACTCCACCCTGCGATGAATTGCCATCCGAAGTTTCGATCTCAGCCAGCGCTGCT
>JBBSPQ010000438.1:0-3267 GCA_038258585.1 Pseudomonadales bacterium | reverse complement strand
CTTACACCAAGGCTGTCATCGCCACTGTCAACAGCAGTCACACCAGTCAAAGAAGACTGAGCATTGATTGCAGTCACTACTGCGGAGCGTGAAGAGGCACCATCAGCTGTTGTTTCAACAGAGATTGTGGTGCCGTTTACAACAACAGTACCCGCAGTTACCGCAGCAGTCATTGCACTGCCCGATGCAGTGTTCGCGTCTACAATCGCTTTAACTCCGCTCTCTTCGGAAACACGGTTGACAGCGGCTGCTTTGGAGATGGCGCTGGCGCTTTGGCCAGATGAGGAAGCTGTGTCGTCAGAAGCACGGCTTGCACCCACGGTGACACCGTTAATGACCAGATCGCCACCGCCCAATGCGCTGGAAGTGGCTGTAGCACTGACACCAGACTTGGAAGAAACACCCAGTGTGTCTGCAGTCAGTTTGCCAATGGAAACGCCGATTGTCTCACCGGAGTTTGCACCCACTTGGAAAACAGTGCTGAAGCTACCATCCAATAGGTTCAAACCGTTGAAGTTAGTTTGTGAGCCGGCACGACTTACTTCAGAAATGAGTTGTTGTGCTTCGGCGTTGAGGGCCTGACGGTCATCGGCAGAGTTAGTACCGTTAGCGGACTGGAGGGCCAGCTCACGAATACGCTGCATGGAGTCAGTCATGGAGCCCAGTGCGCCTTCTGCTGTTTGCGCGAGGGACACACCGTCACCCACGTTACGAATCGCGACATTCAGACCATTGATCTGAGACTGGAAGCGCGTAGAAATTGCCAGACCAGCAGCGTCATCTTTCGCGCTATTGATGCGAAGACCCGAAGACAGTCGCTCCAACGCCTGGTTGGTACCAGCCTGCGACTTGTTCAGGTTGCGTTGTGCGTTCAACGACGCGATATTACTGTTAATTACCTGAGCCATGCTTTGATACTCCTGATTTACACGTTAAACTGATTCGCATATCGAGAGAAACAAGAACGTTGCCTCCCCTATGCGTTATCAGGGTTAACGACAAATGACAACAAAGCTTTAGTGAAACAACCTGATTTTTTAGTGCACTTTAAAGAATGCATTTCGCGGCAAAGAACAGCTGAAAAGACTGCATTAGAGCGGGGGAGAAGATAATCTATCGGCAAGGTGAAAATTAGCTTTAGTTTAATTTTCAATTAAGTGTGGAATCAGTATAAAAACCTCAAAATTTCCACCTGATGCGTGCGTTTACAAGGACATAGACATGACGGGTACCATCGCCAGCAACGATAAAAAAAATTGGGAAATGATTTTGAACCTTTCCGAGAACATGTTGGAGAGCGCAGAAAAAAGAGATTGGGAATCACTGACTCTTTACATGAACGCACGCGAGAAAGTAATGAATGCCTACTTCTCAATCCCGCTCATGGAAGCGGAAGAAATTGCTCGGCAGGCAGAGGAAGACTTGTCTACTCAAGAAAATAAAGGCGCGGCAATGTCGCACAAAACAGGCATGTCAAAACGCATTGAAATACTGAAACATCAGATAGAACACATCAAGAAAAATGATCGGCTTATTATAAGTATCACCGCGCAGAACAAAGACTTGCTGGCCAGAGAATTGCTGAAACTTCAAAAGGCACGGAAAATGGTAGTAGGCTACGCGCAGAACAGTAACGCCCAGCACTAGAATCCAGCGCTAAAACGACGCACTAAAACCCTGCACTAAAAGAAGTTGAAGAGAGATAATTTGCTGACTCGCGCAAAGCTCGCCTGTGCCGCCTCCAGAATGAAAGTCTCCTGAGTCAACTGGCTGATCGCAGAGGCGTAGTCAAGATCCTGCAGACCTGACAGCGTCTCTCTGATCACGAGGTCAAACTCGGCGTTGTTGTCGACATTCGATTCCACGAGGTTAAGTCGTGCACCAATCGAGCTTCGTGTTTCCAGCAGTGAGGTCTGAGCGTTATTGAGATTTCCCATGGTGCTCGTCATCTGCTGGATCAGCTCTTCTCTGTCAGTCGCGCTGTCTGTCAAGTTCCGTAAGTCCTTCACGAAGTCTTCGAGATTGGTCAGCAAGCCTTTCTTGTTGCTCGATTCGACAATGAAGGTATCACCAACGGCCGGCTGTCCGGACACTCTCACGGCGGCCCCCTTGAACTCGATCACCTCCCCCGAAATGTAGGGCTGGTTCTGCTTGAGAATTCGACCATCGGAAACCTGCTTGATGTTGTAAGTCAGCACAGGCGGATTCACTTCATTGAGCGGTCGAAATTCGATGATCACGTCTTCAGGATAGAATTTCGCGAACGCCTCACGATCCACAATGCTTTCACCGCCGATCACTCCAGGAGGATTGCCTTTGTTACTGCTGTTGGCGTGACCAACAATAGTGTTTGTGACGCTGCGGACGTCTTGGAATATTTTGTTGCCCGAGTCGCTGGAGGCGACCGACGTGGCTGGCCCTATCTGAATGCTGCGCTGCCCTTCGTCGCCGACATAGCGATAACGGCCGTCGTCACCCAAAACAAACGGTTCAGTCTTACCCTGATAGCCCGCAAAAATGAATTCACCACTCGCGTCACGACTGTTCATTAACTGTGCCATTGACTCGACAACGGTCTGCAACTCAACCGCCATGAATCCACGTTGTTCTGCATTCAGTGCGCCGTTACCCGCCTGTCTCACCAGCTCCTGCGCTTTCAGGATCAAGTCGTCAATGCCAGTGATTGCCGCCTCTTCTCGTTGCAGGCGGTTACGCAATGTTTCCAGATTGCTACTGTATTGGCTATTGAGGGCCAGCTCCTGATTCAGAGCGAGAATTCGTGTCGTGGCGATGGGGTCGTCCCCCGGCGTCAATACCCGCTTGTTACTCGCGATCTGCTCCTGGGTTTTCGTGACCGCTTTCTGAACGTCCAGCAAGCCAGTCAGCCCGGTGGTATGAATCTGCAAAGTCGATAATCGTAATCCCATGGTTCGTTCCTTCACCTCTGACTTCAGCCCAAGCTGAAGCGATTTTAAAAGCTTAAGTACCCGGTTCCGTTACAGAGCCATCAAGGAATCGAATAATTCCTTTACCAGCGCAATCAACTTTGCTGAGGCGTTGTAGTGCTGTTCAAACTGAATAAGCAATGCTGCTTCTTCGTCTATATTGACCCCGGAAACTGACTGTAGTGCTGACATCGACTGCCGTAGCAAGGTTTCACTCGCGCCTTGGCTGAGCCGCGCCTGGCTTGTCAAAATGCCGAGATTTTCGACCAGTTGCCCGTAAGCCCCTTGATAAGTCAGGTTGCCTTCCGACAGGGTAAGGCTG
>JBBSPQ010000437.1:0-3299 GCA_038258585.1 Pseudomonadales bacterium | reverse complement strand
GCGCCAGGAAGCGCTGAATCCGGTCGTGGCTGATCGTGCCACCCAGCAGATCGGACAATCCTGTGCTGGTGGTCTGTCCAAACGCGCTAATCAGGTAATCACTGTAGATGTCGAGCAGTTCTTTATCGTCCATGCGGATAGTTTAGCTCAGTCCCCTGCGTAACGTGAGTTAAGAAGTCTGGTAAGCACAGTCTCTTACGAGAAATGATTCCATGTTGATACAGGCCTTTTTCCAGCTCGGCTGCCAAACGCGATGTCTGCCGGATTAAAGGAGTGACATAAGGTTTCATGCTAGGAGCTATCCTCGTGAACTTGGCATTGAACTGGTTTATGTGTCATCAGCGCGAGCTGCCTCCAGAATATTATCAAATGGCAACTGTCGAGCCGAGTTCTGTGAGGTAGCATTACTTTCGCGTCGGATTTTATACTTTTTTCTTGTACTGGCAATGCGATAAGCCTGCTTCTTGATATTTTCAAGTATTGATTCGAAACGCAACGTACGTACATTTTTACCAAAGGCGGTCTGGATATTCCTTGGTTGGAGGAGCAGCGCAGCCTGGATCGCCTCAAGTTCTTCGGTCATATCAACGCCCGTCGAGGCTCGCTCGAGCACTTCTTCATAACACAGAACAAAGTATGTCGTCGGATCGAGTTCATACGGAGTAAGGTTACCTTTAAAGACGTGACGGGCGCGTAAAAAATCATTAAAAATACCGCTACATATTATGGTGGGGGATTTTATCAATACTCGATCATAAATCATCTGCGCGCCAACATCTTCAATGTAACTGTGCGTGCTAATGTCTTTCAACTTGAAGAGCCGTCCATTACTGTCTCGTATAGCGGCTACGAACAAGGACTCATCAATATGGAGAGTGCCATCGCAAAAAGCTAGTTGTGCAAAACACAGTGTATAGTCTGGAGAAACGGGCAGAATCAGATGATTAGGAGAGCGCTCAGCAATTTTGTTTATTACCAAGCGGTGTGTAGCTGAATTATATCCACGCGGAGTTAAGTGCTGCGTGCGCGCATGAGTCTGTGTTAAAAACGTCGTCACAATCTCACCGATACTGATAAATCGTTCTTGGCCCGTGCGCTTGGCACGTATAAGATAGCCTCTATCGCCCAAATCATTAAAGACATCATTTCGCCAACTGACGATTTCGTGACGTTGACGCTCCACGACTTGGTATATCCGTTCCAACGCACGTTTTTTCAGTACATGCTTGTCGGCTTGGACATTAAGATATTCACCTCGCGCCTGTCGGCAGCCGTAATCCCAATTGTCCGACATCGACAGCCCTCCGGTGCGGAAATAGCGTAGACGCGGATCGTCAAACTGTCGTATGACTTGAAAGGTAGCATCGGTATCGTCGTTGTCCACGATAACGATTTCAAAATCGCCAAAGGTCTGGTCAAGTACACTCCGAACCGCATAGCCAATCATATGGCTGCGATTTTTGGTGGGGATGACCACTGAAAAAAACGGAATCTGAGTCAAGGATATGACTACCGCTTGAAAGCCATCAATCTTTTATACAGTGCAAATAACCATCGGGCGCAACTGTGATCAGCAGCTTGTTTTCCAACATTTTGTCGATCTCAAAACGGTCATTGGATTTCAGGAATTCCCATACGGCGGTTTTAGGATTGTTACCTTTGCTCCAGGGGCGATTCGCCGAAAACTCTTTTGGCATATCCTCGATAATGGTATCTAGCACGATCAAATAACCTCCTTTGTTCACAAAAGGAGAATAGAGTTGCATTTCGGTCAACACATGATCGTGAGTATGCAGCGAATCTAGCACTACCATTACGCAATATTTGTCTTGTACTAACTTGCGAACATGCGCCACGATCGCTATGTCGGTAGAAGATCCCTCTAAAAGCGTTATATGCTTGAACATCGGATGCTTTTCGATCTCCATTCGATTATGTGGGCGAATGTCAATGTCAATTCCGATCACCTGACCGTCTGTTTTGCCCAACATCGCCAGCATGGAGGCATAGAAAATCAACGAACCACCTCTAGCAATGCCTGTTTCGATAATCAAATCAGGTTTTACTTTCCAGACGATTTCTTGGAGTGCAATCATATCCTGAGGAAATTGTATAATCGGACGATCCATCCAAGTAAAGTGATATGAGTATTCATATTTCGAAGCCAGTACAAACCATTCGTATGTTAGTTTCCGCAAAGCGGAGTCGTCAGCCATACGCTGTGCGTTGTCGCGATTACGGAGATCAAAATCATCCACTGATTAATCCCTTAATGTACTCTCGACCTCAGTAATGTGAATCCGAACTTCATACTTTTTTCCATTTTCCACGAACCAAGCGGCAGGGTAAGGTGGGAAAGTTCGTGCGCGAATAAGGTTTAATAGCGTGCGACCTGTGTAAGTTGCATCCAGATCGATTTCCGAGGCAGGATGAAGGTGCTTACGCAGGTGAAAACTGCCTTCATCCTGCTCTTGCGGGTGCCGAGGCAAATTCCCACGCTTGATCTGGGGAAATACCGACCGGAACAGCGCAACCATCTCTGCAACTGATTTTTCGTATAGACTTTGTCCGGTATCTTCCCAGGTTTTCTCAATTGGTTTCTGGAATACAATATCCCCATCATCAATACCCGTTGTGACACAATGGATGGTCACACCAAATGGTGTGTCATCCTTGAGCGCCCAAAAATTCGGATCTTTGCCCCGATTATCAGGAAGCAGACTCGGATGAAAATTAAGGCAACCCATCCGCGGTATGTTGATTAAGTCTTCTTTTATAATATAGGGCCACCACGACAGAATAATCAAATCGAGCGAAAAAGCGCTTAGTCGCTCGAGCGTTTCTGGCTTCGAAAGTGTATCGCTGTAAAAAATAAGCTCTTGGTCGACCAAGCCAGAAACAGTGATGATACCCTGGTTCAATTGTTTTCGATCCTTAACATCTAAAACCAAGCACGATAAAGACTCGTTCTCTTCTCCCAGAAATTTCGCCGTCTCGTAGCCAACTTCATCGGCAGCAAACAGTGCAATGTTCACAATGCCGCAGCCTTTATTTTCTGGTCGAAAGGCCGATAAACATTCTGGACTTCAATTCGATTCGCATGAATAGTCAAGGTGATCGCCAACTAACTTTCTACTCGACAAATCTTTACGATTTCACCAGGTAAAATTTACCTGTTAGTAGGTTTTTCTCAATGGCATTTTGCTTGTCGCCGAAAAATTCATCAATAGCCTTTGATGCTCCCGGGAATTTAAGAAGGTGATCAGTCATAAGGTATTTAGCAAAGAGCACAATTCCAT
>JBBSPQ010000436.1:0-3311 GCA_038258585.1 Pseudomonadales bacterium | reverse complement strand
GGCAGCATGCAATCGCCAGACAAACTGGGTCTGGTGAAATCGTCTCTGAAGCTGTTGGTATCCAGTATGAACGAGGATGATCGCATTGCGCTTGTGGTGTACGCAGGAGCAGCAGGTGTCGTGCTGGAATCCACTCCCGGCGACGACAAGCTCAAGATACTCACCGCGCTGGAATCACTGACGGCGGGAGGTAGCACCAATGGCGGTGCCGGAATCGAACTCGCCTATCGTATGGCGGAACAGCACCTGATCGAGGGCGGTATCAATCGCGTTATCATCGCTAGCGATGGCGACATGAATGTGGGTGTCAGCAGTATCGAAGCGCTGACAGAACTCATCAAACACAAACGCGAGAAAGGCATTGCTCTCACCACTCTGGCCTATGGCACGGGCAATCTGAATTACTCCCTCATGGAGCAGCTTGCCGATGTGGGCAATGGCAATGCGGCGTACATTGATACACTGAACGAGGCCATAAACGTCCTTGTGGAGGAGATGCAATCGACTCTCTTCACCATCGCCAAAGACGTCAAGATTCAGATCGAGTTCAACCCGGCCACGGTGAGCGAGTATCGTCTGATCGGCTATGAGAACCGACTGCTGCGGCAGGAAGATTTTCTCAACGACAAGATTGATGCGGGCGAAATCGGATCGGGTCAGACTCTGACTGCTCTATATGAGATCACGCCCACTGGCAGCGCCTCGGCGTTGCTGACTGACAGACGCTATGGCGCCGGTCCACAAACTACGGGAGCGCAGACCTCTGGTAGGGACAATGAACTCGCCTTCGTTAAGATTCGCTATAAAATGCCCGATCAAAAGAACAGCACTGTGTTCTGCGCGACGGTAATGAACGAGGAAAGTGTTCAGGCCTCAGAGAACATCCGCTTCGCAACAGCGATCGCAGGCTTTGGACAACTTCTGCAAGGTGCCACGTACACCAAAGAATGGGATTACCCGCAGTTGCTGGAGCTGGCAAGAAACTCTCGGGGTGACGATGAGCAGGGATACCGCAGCGAAATGATTCAACTGGTGGAACTCGCAAGCGCTTTGTAGCAGGTAGGCTCGTTAACAGGCACAACGGAATGTTCAAATTTTTGCAGACAATGGTGAGCGACGAGTCACTCATGCTGAAGTTTCAGCAGGGTGACTTCGACGCATTTGCAAATTTGTACAGCCGTTATAAGGATCGCTTGTTTGCGTTTCTTTATCGCTCTAACAGAGACACGCAAGCGATCGAAGAAATTGCGCAGGAGACTTGGACTGCGATCATCGATTCTGCGAAAAACTATCAGCCGACGGCGCGGTTCAACACTTATCTGTTTTCCGTCGCCCATCGCAAACTGGTGGACTATTGGCGTCGGCACAAGCGGGACAATTTGTTTGTGCAAGTGGATGCGGAGGGCAATGCCTGTGTCGACACGCTCGAGGACGAGCGCAGCAGCATCGATAGTGCCACGAGTCTCGCCATGGATCTGGACAATGCGTTTGGAAAGCTGTCGCAGGAACAACAACAGGCGCTGCTGCTGCGTGAAGAAGGATTCAGTCGTGAGGAAATTGCCATGATCACGGGCAGTAACGAGGAGACGATCAAAAGCAGAATTCGCTATGCCAGCAAAACGTTGCAGCAACTACTGGGGGCCGAATATGCCGAACAATGATCAGCACGATAACGGGCAGCATGACCTCAGCCGGGACGAAGAGAAAGAGCTGTCGAATATGCTCAGAAAGGTTCAAGGGCCACGCTCTCCCGCTCATGTGGATGACGCCGTACTTCGTTATGCGAATATCGAAGCTAAACGCATCCGCGCGGCTGCAAATTCTCGTCCCACTTGGCTGGGAGTGAACTGGCGGTCGGCCCTAGCGACCTGTTCTGTTGCTGGAATTGCGCTGCTGGTAGTTCTTGAGAGTGTGGATGCGCCAATTAGTACCGAGATGGTGACACAGAAAGCATTCGAAAGAGCGAGTCTTGAGCAAACAGAACGCGACCTTGCAGTTCAAGCTCAGAGAGAGCGGCAACCGGATGCTGCTGTGACCGTTGTTGAAGTTGAAGAGGTGGTTGTCACCGGCTCGTATATTCGAGGCTCCGCGTTCTCCACCAATTCTTCAGTCGCTACTGTTAGCCGACCATTGATCGATAGACTGCGCACCGATGACGACGCACTGGCGCAATTTATTAACTTGATGAATGGCGTACTGGACAATCCAATTGCCACTCCGCCGGACATTACTTCATTGACTCGTGCTGAGTTGCGGGACAATGCGGAAATACTCAACTATCGCTACATAGCCCTGCGCGATTCACATACATTAGATGCCGCGAGTGAGCGTTACGATGGACTGGTTCAAAGCCTGCCGATGCTTGGTCTGCCGAGTTCGCTGGCAGAAAGCATGAGCGTGTTGCAAACGCTTGAGTGATTTGAATCTTGATTTCCCCTTGATTTCTCACGATCCGCAGAAATAATCCACACCCCTGTCAACGTCTTGACCGCCAACGCGTTACTTAGAGTACAACCCGTCGTTCCGGTTGCTTTCGAGGACAACCAATGAAAAATCTCATGGCACACTGCTTCGCACTGGTTCTACTGCTTGGTTTCACGGTGTTCGATCAATCCGCTCATGCGGCGACCGACAATTCTACGCCCAGCTTCACGCACCCAGTGCTGGAAATTCCGCGCATCGATGTGGAGGGGTACGGGTCCTTGCATCTGCGTTTGGTGCTGGAGGATGAAGCCGCTCTGATTTTCGCCATTGCCGGAGCGACCCCCGCTGCCGCATCGCTTAGCCCAGGCGCGACTTTCGGTCTTCAGACGTTATTACTCGACATTCCTGTCGTGCAGGTGGGAACTGACCTGTATGCAGTGCAAATGCAAATGATCGAAGGCGACCACTTTCAAATCGTGTCTGCACAGAAGACGGTATTCGCTGGGCAGGCGAGTTACGAGCAGTTGTGCGCGAAGTGCCATGGCGCTGACGGCCTTGGCGGTGGTATCGGAATTACGCTGAAGAATTGTGGTAACTGCAGTTCAGTCAGCACACTCACCGCCAAAATCACCACGTCGATGCCCTTCGGCAATCCATCGGCCTGCATTGGCAGCTGTGCGAGCGACATTGCCGACTATATTCTTGCTGTATTCAATAGCAGTTCTGGCAACAGCTCACAGGCTGTGTTGGATGCCATCATCGAGATGCCGTTGGAAACTGCGCTGCGCAATGCCAGTCTACAACTCGTCAGCCGTTTACCCACTGCCACGGAATTGTCGTTGGTCAGTGATCAGGGAGAAAGCGGCCTGCGCGAGGTGCTTGATGGG
>JBBSPQ010000435.1:0-3328 GCA_038258585.1 Pseudomonadales bacterium | reverse complement strand
TGCCGTCTTCGTCGCAGGCGACAACCACGACCTTCATGCTCAGCATTTGTGCGCTGGCAGGATTGGTGCCGTGCGCGGAACTTGGAATCAGGCAAACGTTGCGCTGTCCCTGTCCGATACTCAGCAAGTAATTTCTAATTGCCAGCAGGCCAGCGTACTCGCCCTGGGCTCCAGAGTTGGGCTGCATGCTGACGGCGTCGTAACCGGTAATCTCTACCAGCATTTCTTCCAGTTCAGAAATCATCTGGCGATAGCCGGGTGTCTGCTCGATCGGCACGAATGGGTGCGGTTTGCTGAACTCAGGCCAAGTCACCGGAATCATCTCGGCGGTGGCGTTGAGCTTCATCGTGCAGGAGCCCAGCGGAATCATCGCGTGAGTCAGGGAGATATCCTTGTTCTCAAGACGCTTGAGATGACGCAGCATTTCGGTTTCGCTGTGATAACGATTAAAGAAAGGATGAGTCAAAAATTCCGACTGTCTTCGCAGGGTTTCAGGTATACCAGCGATTGCGGATTGGTCGTCACAGATTTGTTTGTCGAGATCGTTTACGGAGAGGCCGTTTGTCTGCTCGCCAAGGATGACTTGCCATAGACTTTCAATTTCTTCAGCGCTGGTGCACTCATCAAGACTGATACCGAGGCTGTCCAACTGATCGATACGCAGATTAATTCCGGCCTGAGTGGCACGTTGCAATATTGCCGCACGCGTATGAGCGTCCACCGGAATCGTCACGGTGTCGAAGAATCTGTCGTTGCTGCAAGTAATGCCACCACTGTGCAAACCGTTGACGAGAATGGTGGTCAGGCGATGAATGCGTTGCGCGATCGTGCGCAGTCCTTCCGGCCCGTGATACATCGCGTACATGGCGGCAATATTGGCGAGCAGCACTTGCGCCGTACAGATATTGCTGTTGGCCTTCTCGCGTCGGATGTGTTGTTCGCGTGTCTGCAACGACATGCGGAATGCCTGTTTGCCACGCGCATCAATCGAGACGCCAATGATGCGACCTGGCACCGCACGCTTGTATTCGTCCTTGGTAGCAAAGTAGGCAGCGTGCGGCCCACCGTAGCCCATGGGAACGCCGAAGCGCTGAGTGCTGCCGAGAACAACATCTGCGCCCATCTCGCCGGGCGCCTTGAGCAGCACCAAGCTCATCAGGTCGGCGGCGACAACGGCAATGGCGTCGTTGCTGTGTAGATGGGTAATGACCGAAGTCAAATCCTGAACCTGTCCAGTGCTTGCTGGGTATTGAAATATGGCACCGAAAACATTGTGGTTGGCGAGCTCGTCAATATCGGCAATGACCAGCTCAAAACCGAAACACTCTGCCCGCGTCTTCAATACATCGATGGTTTGCGGGAAGCAGTTTTTGTCCACGAAGAAGATATTGGCGTCGCGTTTCTTGCTGACGCGTTTCGCCAACGCCATGGCTTCGGCGGCGGCGGTTGCTTCGTCTAGCAGGGACGCGTTGGCCAGATCCATTGCAGTCAGGTCGAGCACCATCTGTTGGAATGCCAGCAAGGATTCAAGACGGCCTTGGGATATTTCCGGCTGATAAGGCGTGTAGGCGGTATACCAACCCGGATTCTCAAGCACGTTGCGTAAAATAACATTGGGCGTAATCGTGTCGTAATAACCTAGGCCGATGAACGATCGCGTGGGTTTGTCGTTGGCGACCATGGCTTTCAGGCGTGCAAGAACGGCAGTCTCCGTTGCAGGTTTGCCGAGCGCGAGGGGGCGCTTAAGGGCGATCGACTCGGGTACCGTGATGGCGATCAGCTGCTCAAGGGAGGTCAGTTCCAGCGTGGCCAGCATCGCTGCGATGTCAGCTTCATCCGGACCGATATGACGGCCTATGAATTCATCTGAGTTCTGCAGACTTGCAAGCGTTCCACCCAGTGTGGAAAGTGCGGGTGAAAAAGGCGCGTTGGTGCCCATGAGTAGCCTCTGTAAATGCTTAAATCAGGGCTCAGTGATTGCTGGCCCTGGTGCGATGTGGAGCGGTTGGTAATCAGTTCAAATGGAGCCGCTGTCGAAAACGCGGCTCGGACGCTTTACTCGCAGATTTCTGCGTATGCGTTGGCATCGAGCAGTTCTTCAAGCTCAGCCGGATCACTGGGAAGAATCTTGCAGAACCAGCCGTCAGCATAAGGAGACGAGTTCACTGTTTCTGGTGCGTCAATCAGGTCGTCATTGATGGCGATGATTTCCCCGGAAATAGGCGCGTAGATATCGGATGCAGCTTTGACCGATTCAACGACAGAGATTTCCTGTTTGGCGCTGACTACGGCGCCTTCTTTTGGCAATTCAATGAAAACGATATCGCCGAGCAACTCCTGTGCATGATCACTGATTCCGACAGTGACGCTGCCATCTTCTTCAATACGCACCCACTCGTGGGTTGCTGCAAACTTTAAATCTTCAGGGAAGCTGCTCACTGATCAATCCTCATGCTTGAAATGGATAAATTTACTCAAAAACCTTTTTGCCAAAACGGACGAAAGTTGGCTTCACCAGACGTACAGGAATGAGTTTTCCGCGTAGATCGACGCGACAGTTCCGGCTGCCTGTAGGGATTCTAGCCAAGGCTACGGAATGCTTCAATGTCGGCGAGAAGGTTCCGCTGGTGATAACACCTTCTTTTTCTGTGCCATCGACGTCGCACACTATGCGCTGGCCTTCTCGGAGTACTCCGCGCTCCTCCATGACGAGGCCTGTGAGGTAAGGCAAGTCGCCACTGGCCTGTTCGACGCGATGCTGTTCCACAGCCTTGCGGCCTATGAATTGGCGCGAGGCCGGCTCCCAAGAAATAGTCTGTTCCATATTGGCGGCGATAGGAGAGACGGTCTCATCCATGTCGTGGCCGTAAAGATTCATGCCGGCTTCAAGCCGCAATGTATCGCGGGCGCCAAGCCCGATGGGTTTAACACCCTGCTCCAGCAATTGATCCCATAGTGATGGCGCTTCTTCGTTAGGCACCAATAACTCCAGACCGCGCTCGCCGGTATAGCCGGTGCGGGCGATAAACCAGCTGCCGGATTCAAGACCTTTGAAATTTCCCAAAGCCTGAACTTCGCCAGCGAGCTCTGGCGGTAGCAGGGCGCACACTTTAGCGATGGACTCAGGGCCGTGAATGGCAAGAATGGCAAGATCGGAACGTTCTTTTAGAGTGAGGTCAAACCCGGTTTTATGGTCTGCCATCCACTGCAGGTCTTTGACTCGGGTCGCGCAGTTGACGACCAAGCGATAACCCTTGGTCATACGATACACAATCAGGTCATCCACGACACCCCCCTGCTCGTTCAGCATGGCGCTGTAGAGGGCTTT
>JBBSPQ010000434.1:0-3336 GCA_038258585.1 Pseudomonadales bacterium | reverse complement strand
TATGGTAAATGTGTCTCAAATATCTCAATTGGGATATTTGCTTCTCCTCTAATTCAATCGAAAACGGCTGAATAGTTGCTCCAGATGCAACAACTTCTCTTTGGTCGGCAATCCTCCGCCAAACCCAGTCAGCTTGCCGGTGCTGCCTATGACACGGTGGCAAGGAATAATGATGGGGATAGGGTTTTGTCCGTTGGCCGCGCCTACTGCCCTGCTTGCTTTTGGCTTGCCAATCTGATGGGCAATCTCACCGTAGCTGCAGGTATTACCGTAAGTAATTGTGCTCAATGCCTGCCATACCGATTTCTGGAAATCTGTGCCTTGTGGCGCCAGTGACAGATTGAACTCCGTCAACTCACCCGCGAAATAGGCCGTCAATTGGCGTTTTTCTTCATCAAATACTCCATCGTTTAATTCCCAGCCGTCTTTATGTCTGTGCGACATTTTCCCGGTTGGGAAGCCGAGTAGATGTAGGTCGCTGCCGTCTCCTGACAGCAATAATTCCCCAATTGGGGATGACAGATAGGTGTAAAAAATAGCCATATAGGACTCTCCCTTCTCTTGAATTTTGCGAGTGTCAAAGTTGTTGTGCGATCTTTGACTGATAGTGACGCCACAACAGCATGACGGTATAAGCGCGCCATGGCCGCCAGTGTTCAGCTTTCTCTAACAGTTGTTTAGGCGTCAGGGTCTCCCCTTCAGTTGCAGCCGCGCGCAGCAATATCAAATCTGCGTGAGGAAATGCATCGGGATCATTTAACGCTCGCAGCGCGATATATTGCGCCGTCCACGGCCCAATGCCCGGTATCGTGACGGCCCTTGCCACAAAGGTCTCCGCAGTCATGCTGCCATCGAATGCCAGTTCGCCATCGAGCACCGATTTAGCGAGGGCGTGAATGGCCGCAATGCGCCGCGTGGTGATGCCAAGACCGTCAAGCGGATGCTGCAACACTTCCTCCGGTTCCGGAAATATCAACTGCAGGCTCGCATTACTGCGCGCCTGATAGGGCTTACCACACGCCTTTGCGAGCCTTGACACCAAAGTAGTCGCCCCCTTCACCGACACCTGCTGGCCAATGATGGCCCGGACCGCCACTTCAAACCCGTTCCACGCTACTGGTACTCGAATGCCGGGATTCGCCGCCACAATCGGCCTGAGATGATCGTCTGCCGCCAGGCACGCCTCTATCTCCGTGCTGACTGCCTTCAGGTCGAACATGACTCGTACTCGCTCGACAATCTGATACAGCGAGCGGGTCTGGGAACAGCGCACGGTCAATAGCAGCGAATATGTGTTGTCATTGAATTGCACGGACAACTCCCCTGCCTCGCCGTTCACCATGATCGTGCGGGAATAGCTGTCCGACTGCACGTCTTCCGCTCCGGGGATCGCGCGCATCGCCAAGTAGTCGAGCATGGCGTGCCAATCGAAGGGAGGTCGATAGCTCAAACGAATCTGTATTCCGTCCTGTGCACTAACAAGAGCTGAATCACCATCCGTCTGCCCTCGTCTCAGCGCCAAGGGGGTACGACCGTAGGTCTGCTGGAACACGGCATTGAAGCGGCGCACGCTACTGAAGCCGGCAGCAAAACAAACCTGCGCCATCGGCAATGTCGTTTCATCAATCAGTTTCTTGGCGAAGTGCAGACGTTGGGTATTCGCCACGGCGATAGGAGAAACCCCGAGATGCTGCTGAAACAGTCTGGTCAAGTGTCTGGACCCAATGCCCAACTGTCCGGCCAGCGTCTGGACACTGCCTTCATCCAACGCTCCTCGTGCTATCAACTGCAGCGCGCGTGACACGGTAGATGACGACCCCATCCAAGCCGGTGTGCCGGGGGAAGACTCAGGGCGGCAGCGCAGACAAGGACGAAACCCCGCTTCCGCCGCAGCCGCTGCGGTACTGTAAAGTTGGATGTTTTCTTTTCTGGGAAGACGCACTGGGCAGATCGGACGACAGTAGATACCCGTAGTCAGCACACCAATGAACACTCGCCCATCGAAATGGGGATCGCGGGCTAGTCGGGCTTGTTCGAAATCATCTGGATTTAACTGCATAGTGACGTCTCGCTATTTCGCTTTCTCATCTTGGAAGGCAAAGTAGCACAGCTTCAGAACGCGGTTCTGGCCATTTTCGGACGTGTTCAAAAAAATGGGCGAGACCATTGCCGGCTCGCCCATTCCATCAATCGCTGCCTGTAGAACAGGCAGTTGGTACTTGTATATTACTGCCGCATTACTGCAACGGAGCAGTCTGCGGCTGTGTACCTGTCTCTTTGTCCGCATTGGCGCGGGCAATGATGTAGTGACGGATTGCTTCAGGATCGCTGGACTCAAGTGAGTCAGCAAACGACACCATGCCACCTGCGACCAGCTCGCCGCCGATCACTACGGAATTAAACGCTTCCGCACTGAACAGACGCTGGCTGTAACGCAGATCCGGGAATGTTCCGACGCTGGCGCTAACAGCACCTGGGCCGTGGCACACGCTGCAGAAGCGACCGTAAACCTGCTCGCCCTGTGCAACTGTTTCATAGTCCGCAGTCATCGGTGGTGGATTCAGGTTGCCCGCTTCCGACACTTCTTCTGGCAATTCCGTTGGCAATGTCGCTGTTCCACCGACCTTGAACACCAGCATTCTGGAGTTGTTGGAAGATGCACGAGTGGTTGCTCCGATGGCGCCTGCGCCCACAGTTGGCAGTGATCGACCGCCTGCCAGCACAGCGACATGTTGCACGCCATCTACCGTGAAGGTAATAGGTGCAGCGACCGTCATTGCCTGCGTCATCGCGCTCCAGAGACGTTCACCATTGCTATCGCGGTAAGCAACAAATTCACCAGCCGCGTTGCCTTGGAATACCAGACCACCAGCAGTAGTGAGCACGCCTGCCGCGTCAGTTGGATTCACTTGTGGCACACGCCAAACTTCTTTCTGGGCAACTGGATCCCACGCCAGCAGGTAAGCAGAACGTGTAGGCGCATCCGCGCCAGCAGCCATCACCAGAGCACCACCCGCAGCAAAGTCGGTACCAGTGTTCCAGCCGCGCTGAGAAGTGATGAAATCTTCTTCTGCCACATAGCCCATGAACTGCTCGGTAGCAGGCATATACACCAAATTAGTCATGTGGCTGAAGGACATTGGATGCCAGTTATGGCCACCCTGAGGTCCTGGAGAAACAATCATGGGGACTCCAGTCTGATCGAATCTTGACTGTGGGATTGGAACTGGGCGATCCGTTTCTAGATCGATGTGTGTTGCCCAGCTGTTCGGCACGTACTTCTCGGCGGAAATGAGTTGTCCTGTTGCCGCATCCAGCACGTAGAAGAAACCATTC
>JBBSPQ010000433.1:0-3344 GCA_038258585.1 Pseudomonadales bacterium | reverse complement strand
TTCCGGGCCCACCTCAGATCGTGTTCATGATCACCGGAACCGGTGTTCACGATCCAATGGATTCAGTGTTCAGGATCAACTGGACTGAGCGTTCACGATCAAACGGAATCAGTGTTCACGATCCACCGGAATCAGTGTTCACGATCCACCGGAACGCGCACTTCGAGGCCCTGGACCCCATCCGACAGGGTGTGCGGCGGCACTTCGGGAGGTTCGCCAAGGATATCGCCAGTGGCCTCGCCGTGCGTCACGACCACGGCTCGCAATACATGTCGGACCACTTCCAGAAGGAGATCGCGTTCCTCGGCATTGAGAGCTCGCCCGCCTTTGTCCGTGCGCCAGAGGGCAACGGTTGCGCCGAGCGCTTCATCCGCACGCTGAAGGAAAACCTGCTTTGGCTCCGCACTTTCGAAACGATCGAGGAACTCCGTCAAGTGCTCCTCGATTTCCGCGAAACCTACAACACCAATTGGCTGATCGAGCGGCACGGCTTTGTCAGCCCGGCAGCGTTCCGTCAGAGCCAGCTTCAACCTGCCGCCAAGGCGGCGTAGGCTTTAATCCGGTGTCCCAGAAACAGAGGGCGGTACACCATCTGGCCCTTAAGATCTTCGGACATCTCTGCCGGCCGCCGAAGTCCAAAACCCAACGTGTGATACTCCTTGACCAATATAGAGCATCAACGCCCTGGCCAAGACCATCAACAGACTTTACAAGGCCAAGGCGGTTTACTCAGGCTGTTTGACCAATTTGTCTGTCAAGATCGCGAGCACCAGTGGTCGATCGGAAGCCCGCTCAGCTGGCTTTTGAAAACAAACGGTTAGGACTATGATACAACCGCAGCAGCTTTATCATCAAGTTCATGCTCCAAACCAAGCGCATATTTCTCGTTGCAGCCACCCTCGCTTGGGAACCCTGAGAAAGGCGTCTCAGGCACTTCCGCGAACCAGCGTCGGATTAACGTCTTTGGTTGGGGCATATCAAAATAATAGCCCTGTGCCTCACTACATCCTGCCTGTCTAATCCAGGTAAGTTGTTCCGCGGTTTCTACTCCCTCTGCCGTGGTTCTAATGCCCAGTTGCGACGCTAAATCGGCAACGGAGTTAACAATCACTTGGCAATCGGGACGTGTCGCCATCTCTCGCACAAAAGATTGGTCAATTTTTAACTTGTCGAACGGGAAGCTGCGCAAATAACTGAGGGAGGCGTAGCCTGTTCCAAAGTCATCTAACGCGATACGAAGACCCATCTCACGAAGACGATGAAGGATTAATAGCGTTTTTTTATTGTCTTGTAAAAGAACGGTCTCCGTCACCTCTAGTTCTAGCCGATGAGGCGGGAGGCCGGAGTGCTCCAAGGCATCCTTAACAATCTGCACAAGCTTTTCACCATGAAATTGGACGGCTGACAAATTCACAGCCACCTTGATTTCACTAGGCCATGACATTGCGTCAATGCATGCTTGCTGCAACGTCCATTCACCAATCGCATTGATAAGACCAAGTTCTTCCGCTAAAGGGACAAACTGAGCTGGCGATATCATTCCGATGGTTGCATGCTGCCACCGGAGTAAGGCTTCAAACCCCATTACTCGGCCTGCCGCGAGATCAAAAATTGGCTGATAGTAGACCTCCAGTTCATTCCGGCCCAAAGCTTCACGAAGGTCTAGTTCCATCGTGCGACGCCCCTGCATCAAAGCATCCATCTCAGGTACAAAAAAGCGGTACGTTCCGCGTCCCGCGGCTTTTGCCCGATATAGAGCCATATCGGCGTTCTTCATTAACATCTCGGGTGTGGTGTCACGCTTAGCCGCAATATCAATACCGACGCTGACCCCGACAATCGCCTGATGTCCATTTAGGTCATATGGAGCGCGGAGCCTTTCAACAATACGTTGTGCAAGCGACTCCGCTTGGGCCGGCTGATCAACCGAGCGCTGCAATACCGCAAACTCATCGCCCCCGAGGCGTGCTACGACATCACTGTCACGAACACACTGACGCAGCCGATCCGCCACAGCCTCCAATAGCGCATCACCAGCCGGATGGCCGAGGGTATCATTAACATTTTTAAAGTAGTCGAGGTCGAGATAGAGCACGGCCACGCGCTCGTTACTATGAGACGGTTCATTTAGCATATCAGCCATTCGGTCATGGAAATGCACCCGGTTGGGCAGGCTTGTCAGCTTGTCATGGTGCGCCATAAAGCGTATTCGCGCCTCCGCATGCCGATTCTCTGTCACATCCTCATAAGTAGCGACCCAACCGCCGCCAGCCATTGGCTGGTGTGATATGCTCAGAGCTGGTCCGTTTGGGAGTTCTTGGAGGAATTTGCCCGGACTGTGGCTTGACACTAAAGCCTGCTGCTGCTCACAAAGCCCATCAATAAGATTAGGGTCATAGCGACCTACCGCTGCAATAATCCTGAACACGTCGGCAACCAGAGTGCCTGGCTGGACAACGCCAGGTGACAACTCAAACAACTCGAGAAAGCGAACATTGCAAACAATAAGTTGTTGATTGGCGTCCGCCATGCATAAAGCCTGGGACATGTTGTTAAGCGCGGCATCAAAACGCGCGTTCTGCGTAATCAGCTCTGTGTCACGCGCTTGAAGAATCTGGTTCTGGAGTCGAACCTCCGTCATTGCTTGCCGTTCACGTCGATTAGCTGCGGACAGTTCATTGCTTGTCAATTTTAAATTGGTGACGAGACCGTTTACCTCTTGATGAGCTTTGCCTAGCAAGCGGTTGTGCCAAAAAAGTACTGCGATTAACGTAAAACTACACAGGATCAAGCCAGCGAGCAGCGCGGAAAAAAGCCAGTGCAAATAGCTGAGTTGTGCCAGATCCGCATTCACTAGCTCCGTGCCACGCGCATTACCGGCCGCTGCCAAACGCACCAACTTTGGATGCAGCTGGGTCAACTTGGTTATTATTAATCCGACATTTTCCGGTTGACCAAGAGAATCGACAAGAGACTGAATTTCGTCAATTACTCTGCGAAACTCATTGCCAGACGCGAGAGACTCTTGCGATGATCGAATGAATTCCGCAACTTCGCCACTGTCAAACAGTTGGACACGATTATAAACAATATCTAACCAGAGCTGAACGTCATCCTTGTGCGTCGTGTTGCCCGGTACGGCTAAAGTGCCCACGACGGATTCTAATCTTGCCAACTCCATGGCAGCCTGACTGAGTAACCAGGTTACGTTGTAGCGCGATACAGCCTGAAGTGAAGTTTGCTGTCTCATGATCAATACAGATGTATAGATTGCCGCAATTATCAAAATGGCAGTGGCGGCAATGAACGGTAGCTTGAAGTTACGTGGCGCCGCCAGCGGCGTC
>JBBSPQ010000432.1:0-3347 GCA_038258585.1 Pseudomonadales bacterium | reverse complement strand
CCACATCATAACGTCTTGTATCGAGCACAAAGCGGTGCTGGACAGCTGTCTGCAGCTGGAACGGGAAGGGTTTGAGATTACGCGTCTCACGCCTGACTCGACCGGTGTCATCAGGCCTGAGCAGGTGCTGGCAGCGCTGCGTCCGGATACCACGCTTGTGACGCTGATGCATGTCAATAATGAGATTGGCAGTATCAACGATATTGCCACTATCGGCGCCATCACTCGTGGGAAGGGTGTCCTGTTTCACGTCGATGCCGCACAAAGTGCCGGCAAGATTCCCATTGACCTGTCTGCCTTGCAGGTGGACTTGATGTCGTTTTCCGGCCACAAGGTGTACGGACCTAAGGGTGTGGGCGCGTTGTATGTTTCGCGCTCTCCTCGTGCGTTGATCGAAGCCCAGATTCACGGTGGTGGCCATGAGCGCGGGATGCGATCAGGGACTCTGGCCACGCATCAGTTAGTCGGAATGGGGGAGGCATTTCGTCTAGCCGCTGTGCAAATCGAGTCCGAGGTGGAACGGTTGCTGGGGTTGCGAGCGCAGCTCCTGACAGGTCTTGCCGGTCTTGAGGGAGTAACATTTAACGGTAATTCGGAGCGTCATGTGCCAGGCATCGTTAACCTGGCCTTTGCCAATGTGGACGGAGAGTCCTTGTTACTGTCGTTGCGCGAGCTGGCAGTGTCATCCGGATCGGCCTGTACATCGGCGACAATGGAGCCATCCTACGTATTGCGCGGCATGGGCTTGAGCGATGAGTTGGCGCAAAGCTCGCTACGGATATCGATGGGGCGCTACACCACCGCTAAAAACATCGAAACAGCGTTACTCGCCCTGCGCAGCGCCGTGATTGCATTGCGTCAACAGGTGCCGGCCTGAGCCATTCGTTACCCTGTCTGGCGTCATGTTTGAGCCTGAAAAACCCGTATAAATAACCACTATAACCACGTATAATGCGCGGTTTTCTGAACTTGTAACCGGTCTGGAGCTAATCTGAATGTCAATCGAACGTACTTTATCCATCATCAAACCCGATGCAGTTGCCAAGAATGTCATTGGCGAAATTTATTCCCGCTTCGAGAAAGCAGGGCTGAGCATCGTGGCAGCAAAAATGCTGCGTCTTAATGACGACACTGCTGGTGGTTTTTATGCCGAGCACCGCGAGCGCGGTTTCTTTCCTGATCTGATTTCATTCATGACTTCTGGTCCTGTGATTGTGCAAGTGCTGGAAGGCGAAAATGCTGTTGCTCTGCATCGAGACTTGATGGGTGCGACCAATCCTGCGGAAGCAGCAAAGGGCACTATTCGCGCTGACTTTGCAGTGTCTATCGATGCCAACGCTGTACACGGCTCTGACTCTGCGGCTTCTGCTGCCCGAGAAATTGCTTATTTCTTCAGTGCTACTGAAGTCTGCGCTCGCGTTTGAACTGCCGCTCAGGTCGATAACTGAGCATTGCAACGAGGTCTGTCATGACAACGCGTGAAGAGAAAATCAACCTTATGGGATTGAGTCTGCCGAAAATGCAGGCGTTTTTTCATGATCTGGGAGAAAAGCCTTTTCGCGCGAGCCAAACGCTGAAGTGGATTCATCAGCGCGGCGTCGTCGATATCGATGCCATGACAGACATCAGCAAGGCATTGCGAGACAGAATGAAGGAAGTGGCAGAGATTCGTCTGCCGGAAATTACTCAGGAATTTCGCTCTACCGATGGTAGCTGCAAATGGATCGTTCAGGTCGCCAGTGGTAGCAGCGTCGAGATGGTTTACATTCCCGAAGCGGGCAGGGGTACGTTGTGCATCTCATCACAAGCAGGCTGCAGTCTGGATTGTAGTTTCTGCGCGACAGGCAAGCAGGGTTTTAACAGTAACCTCACGACCGCTGAAATTATTGGTCAGCTGTGGTGGGCAAACAAGAAACTCGACGGCTTTGGTGTCAAACCCGCTGCCGAGTGGAACGAAGCGGGTTTGCCGGCCAAGAATCCCCGTCCAGTCAGCAATGTTGTGATGATGGGGATGGGTGAACCGCTGCTGAATTTCGATAATGTAATGGATGCGTTAAGTCTCATGATGGAAGACCAGGCGTTTGGCTTGTCCAAGCGAAGGGTTACCATTAGTACGTCGGGCGTGGTGCCGGCAATTGACAGGTTAAAGGACTTTACCGATGCCTCTCTAGCGGTCTCACTGCATGCACCCAACGATGAATTGCGCAGCCAGATTGTGCCAATCAATAAGAAATACCCCATTAAAGAATTGCTACGCAGCGTCACAGGTTACATGAGTAGTCTGGGAGAGAAGCGTGTTGCAGTCATTGAGTACACACTAATTGCGGGTGTGAATGATCATCGCCAACATGCGCGCGAACTGGCGCAGCTTTTAAAGAATTTTCCCTGCAAGATCAATTTGATTCCGTTTAATCCATTTTCGTTGTCGGATTACAAGCGCCCGAGTAACTCGTCGATTACCAATTTTCGACAGATTCTGCATGAAGCAGGATACACGGTGACGGTCAGAACAACCCGTGCCGACGATATTGGCGCGGCGTGTGGTCAACTGGTAGGTGAGGTCGGGGATAACACTCGACGCAGTCAGCGGTATCGTGATGCAGCAGGGCGACTTGATGGTGAGTCGGTAAGACGTTTCAGCAGCGCCGACAATCTGGCCGTCGCGTTAGACAGACCGGATTTTTTGTAGGAGCGCACCTGCTCGGAAAAGGGTTGGATAGCCAACGGATGAGGTCAGTATGAAAGTAGTCCGAGCAATGATTCTGGCAAGTGTAACGTTGTTGATGCTGTCTTCCTGTGTGACTACCACCACGGGTGGGTTTAACACTGAGCCTTCAGACGAGCGCGCGGAGCGGGATCTGATCCAGTTGGCAATCGGTTACTTTGAAGCAGGCGATATGATAGGCGCACGACGTAATGTTAATAAGGCGCTGGAGATCAATAGCCGCAGTTCCGATGCTTACAATGTGCTGGCGATGGTGTTGCAGCGCGAAGGTGATACCCGATTGGCAGAGCAGACGTATGAACGTGCGCTGAGTCTGGACAACACAAATTCGCGGGCTCGCAATAATTATGCAGCGTTCCTGTTTGCTACTGGCGAGTTTGAAAAGTCCTATCAGCAATTGGAAGTCGTGGCGAATGACACGAGTTATGAATTGCGTGGTGTGGCGTTCGAAAACCTCGGTTTGAGTGCGCTACGAACC
This sequence comes from Pseudomonadales bacterium, assembly GCA_038258585.1. GTDB lineage: Bacteria > Pseudomonadota > Gammaproteobacteria > Pseudomonadales > Pseudohongiellaceae > UBA5078. The sequence continues at coordinate 144 of JBBSPQ010000432.1, read as the reverse complement.
GATAGACCAGAACGTGCAGAGTATGCCTTCGAGCGAGCTCTGCAATTGAATCGCAATCTGTACCGGGCTTCATTTGAAATGGCCGGAATTAAATTTGATAAAGGTGAATTTGCCGAGTCGATGAACTATTACAATCAATTCGTG
>JBBSPQ010000431.1:0-3352 GCA_038258585.1 Pseudomonadales bacterium | reverse complement strand
GTCTTATGCGTGGCAGTTATAGATTATCGAAGGCAGACAAAACTCGTGCAGTGTTGAATATTTTCGACTCCAATTCAGGTCATGGTCCTGTAGTCGCTGTCACAGCACTCAGAATGACGGAACATCAAACGAATTTATAAATTGGAGAGGAATTCACGTGAACAGAAATATCGTCAGGAAGTTGATCGGCACACACATCCTTTTTACCTGTTTCTTTGCGTCAACAATGTCCCATGCTGCGATGACAAGAGCGCAAGCCCAGGCCATCGTCGACGCGGCGGATCGCACACCGGACGCTGAACTGGATATGCGCCGCAAACCAGTCGATCTGCTGCTGTTCACCGGCGTTGAGCCAGGGATGAAAGTGGCGGACATCGATTCCGGACGCGGCTGGACGACAGAACTCATGGGCAGAGCAGTTGGCCCAACGGGGGTCATCTATGGCCGAACCAACGAGAACCGTCTTGATGCACTGATCACAAGACTTGATATACCTGCCTTGCAACATGCTGTTCCGGTTGGTCGTGCGATTGCTGATCCACTGCCACCGGAAGCCAATGATCTGGATATCGTGATAGTGCTGTTCGCTTACCACCATTTGATCCTGCAACCCGATGATGTTCGTGCGCAGGCCTATGCCAATGTGATGAAGGCGTTGAAGCCTGGTGGTTCATTCGTTGTGGTGGATACCCAAGCCAAAGATGGGTCCGGCCCGGAGACTGGCAACACCATTCATCGACTCGCGCCAGACCTGATGCGTCGAGAACTGGAAGGTGCTGGTTTTGAGTTTGCCGCCTCAGGTGACTTCCTGCAAAACCCGCAAGACACCATGGAAACCAATGGCGACACCGCACCGGGCGTACCTAGTGCTTTCGTTCAGCGCTATGTGAAGCCGAGCAGATAAGACGGAAGTAGTAGAGGAAAGAGTAAGCTGATCTTGGATCAACTTTCTCTTTCCTCTTTTTGGCTCTGTTATTCTTGCCCGCTCTTTCCTCCCACACGACTATTCCCGAATATTCACGTTATGTCCTGAAGATTCATCTTCCAATTCCCGTTGGAATTCCCAAGAATGTCCATCAAATCAACCCATGGGGAGACGAACATGGACTACGGCGAAAAACTACGGCAGCTCCGTCAGCTCAACCAACCGGAACTGGCACAGCAGCTTGGGATCGAGCAGTCTTATCTGTCGAAACTGGAGAACGGGAAATCCCTGCCTTCAACGGATGTGTTGCAACGCTTGCTCAATGTACTCGAAGTTTCGCTGGAAAGTTCTCTGCATGGCATCGATGACAAGATCGTTCAGGTGCAATTGCGCACGATTCCCAATATCTCGACGCATATCAAACAACGAGCCGTGCAAGACTGACGTGCCTTCCAACAGTGGCTCCTAGGATCCATGCTGAGTTTCTCGTTAGGAGCCGCATTACTAATTGCCGGCTGAGGCGTCGTGAATTTCCCCGACACTCAATACGAATACACGTCCTCTGAAATGGTACCCAAAGGTGAGGAGGGCGAGACATTTGGAAACATCAGTGACTATGCGCGTTATGCTGCCTCCAGACATGCGTTGAATCTACTCACTGCAAGTGCGACCTTTGATATGCAACAGCGTGATCGAATTCGATGGGAAGGAGAACGTATTGCTTACCAACTCAGCAATCTCCGCACCCCGCGAGTCTTGACGGGACAAAGCGACAGTGGCAATTCATTTCTGATAGAAGTAACGGATGCGATTGAGCTCGACGCACTGACAGCGGTCAACATCGTTTCAGGCGCCACCAGAAATTATGTTCTCGCGAACAGTCAGCAAACCTATTTCCTAGACCCTCGTTGGTTGTATGTGTTGGGTGGGTTTCTGTTTATGATGGGCCTTGTTGGCTTTTGTCTACAGACGGCGCAGTTTCAGAATAGAAGATAGGTAAACGTGACCGCGACGTTAAACCCGACTGATCTTGCTCAGTTCGAGTTGGCTTCGGACAGCTACAGTGGTCACAGGGATGGGCGAAAAAAGGCAGTGCGGGTTCTACATGCTCACTAAAGCGATTCCAGCTCTTCACTCTTTTCCAGCCACCGCTCTTCCAGCGCGTCGCATTCTGATTTCAGTGTGCCCTGTTTTTGCAGAAAGGTGGTAAGGTCTTTCTTGCGGGATTCCTCGTACAAGGTTTCGTCGCCGAGTGAGACCTCTATCTGTTTGAGTTCCGCGTGGAGCTTCTCAATCTTCTGTTCCATCTTCTTTATTTCATTGCGCAACGGCGCCAGTTGTTGACGCTGGGCGGCAGCCTGCTGGCGCTGTTCCTTGCGGTCACCCGTTTTAGCGGGAGCAGAGTTTTGCGGCGTACCTGTCGCGGACTTACTGTTTTCCTGCATCCACTTTTCGTAGTCGTGCAGATCGCCTTCGAATTCTTGACAGCTACCGTTATGAATGGAATAGAACTCATCTACTGTGTTGCTCAACAAGTGCCGATCATGAGACACCACAAGCAGTGCTCCTTCAAAACCTTGTAAAGCCATGGTCAGTGCGTGACGCATTTCCAGATCGAGGTGGTTGGTAGGCTCGTCGAGTAATAGTAGATTCGGCTTCTGCCAGACGACGAGTGCCAGGGCGAGGCGTGCCTTTTCGCCACCGGAAAAATTTTGAATCGTTTCTTTGATTCTGTCGCCCTGGAAATCAAAACCACCAAGAAAATTACGAACAGTCTGCTCGCTCGCAGCAGGGTCGAGACGCTGAATCAATAGCATAGGGCTGGCAGTCTGATCGAGTACATCAACCTGATGTTGGGCAAAGTAACCAATCTGGAGAAACTTGGAACTGCGAATCTCTCCCGCAACCGGTGCCAGATCATTCGCGAGTGTTCGCAGCAACGTCGATTTACCGCAGCCGTTGAATCCTAACAATCCTATTCTTGTCGTATCACGAATCGTCAGGCGTATGTTGCTCACCAATGGCGAACCGTATCCGACACTCACTTTTTCCAATGCCAACAATTCCGTGGGCAAACGTTCAGGAGTGGGGAACTCGAAATAGAACGGCGAATCGATATGCGCAGGTGCAATCTGCTGCATGCGGTCGAGCTCTTTCATTCTACTCTGCGCCTGCTTGGCTTTTGATGCCTTGGCTCGGAAGCGACGCACAAAGTCTTCGATTTCAGACACGCGGCGTTGTTGCTTCTCGTACACGGCCTGCTCTTGAGCGAGTCGCTCAGCACGCTGGGTTTCGAAACTGCTGTAATTGCCGCGATAAAGATTTAGTCTTTGCTGTTCAACGCTGACAACATAAGAAATAACCTGATCAAGAAAACTGCGATCGTGAGAAATGATGAGTAACGTGCCCTGATACCGGTTCAGCCAT
>JBBSPQ010000430.1:0-3368 GCA_038258585.1 Pseudomonadales bacterium | reverse complement strand
TTTGATAATCTTGCAATTTGTGCAAAATCACCTCAGCAAGCACCCACCTCTATTACTTAATCTCATCTTTTTAAAGAACTTTTTACTTAACCTTCGTGGTTAAGAGGAGGCGCATTATACGCACTTGAATCTTCCTGGCAAGCTTAAAATGTAAATTTTTTACATTTTAAGAAAGAGTAATATTTCTGCTCTTCCTATTGTCCTGCCAACTCGTCACAAGGGCGCGCATTATGCCACAACATAATCTTGTAGCAACTAGAAAATGCTCATATGCCATAATTAATTCAAGAAGACTGGCAGACAAGGTGGAAGAGCTTCTTGCCCCGCTTCAGCAAATAAAATCGTCCGAACATTGCAGCCTCAATATTTAGGAAAGCCGCATCCGAATCTACACGCTGCCCGTTCACGCTGACTGCATTGTTCGAGATGAATTCCCGCGCCATTTTGTTCGATGCAGCCAACCCGGTTTCCACAAGTGCTTCTACTATAGCTTTTGACCCCCCTTGAAACTCCGTAAATGGAAGACCATCCAGACGCAATTGCTCGAAATCATTTTCCTGCAAAGAGCTTAGGTCCCCAGAGAAGAGAGCTGAGCTAATACGTTCCGCTGCGCGCAAGCCCTCTTCACCATGTATAAGTCGTGTTACTTCTTTAGCCAGAATACCTTGCCCCTCAGGCCTCCCTTGTGCCGACTTATCAGCTTCCTCTATATCTTTAATCACCACCGGATCAAGGAAGGTAAAATATTTAAGGAATGTATATGCATCCGCGTCGGCCGCATTCAGCCAGAATTGATAGAACGCATAGGGAGATGTCCTACTCTTGTCGAGCCAAACGGTACCCGTCTCGGTCTTGCCAAACTTCTGCCCATCGGCCTTAGTCACCAAAGGAATAGTAAGTCCATAAACCTGGGCTTGGTGCATCCTGCGAGCGAGGTCGATGCCGCCAGTGATATTTCCCCACTAATCGCTCCCACCAATCTGCAAAATGCAATTGTAGCGCGCGTACAATTCGGCGAAATCATAGGACTGCAAAATCATGTAACTAAACTCGGTGAACGAAATCCCCGCGCCTTCTCGCTCAATACGCTGCTTAACCGAATCCTTTTGAATCATTGCGTTGACGGAAAAGTGCTTTCCTACGTCTCGCAAGAAATCCAGCACGTTAATATTCCGCACCCAATCCAGATTATTTACTACCAGTGCAGCATTATCTCCACCGTCAAAATCCAAAAATTGAGAGACTTGCCCCTTCAATCGACCTACCCATGACTCAACAATTTCAGCTGTATTCAGCTGCCGTTCTGCAGCTTTAAAACTGGGATCACCAATCAACCCGGTAGCGCCTCCCACCAATGCAATGGGTTTATGCCCAGCAAGCTGAAAACGGCGTAGTGCTAACAACGGAACAAGATTTCCTATATGAAGACTCTCCGCAGTAGGATCAAACCCACTATATAAGGTCTTGCTTCCCTGACCGAGAACAGCCTTGAGCGCATCTCCTGACGTCATTTGAGAGATTAAGCCTCTGCTCTCAAGGTCCTTGATAATACCGCTAGAGGTTTCTGACATAACAAAATCCTAAAGTATAAAAACACATCTCTGATGCAGACCAGGGTAAAGTATTGCCTTGGCGAATATCTCCGGAAGACATTTTGCGACGATATTGAAAGGCCGAAGATTTTACACTAGTAATCAGAATAAGACTTGACCTGTTACCGAAAAGTCATAAGAATTGCCGATCAATAAAAATCAGACAAGTCAGTCGCTGCATAAACGCAAGAGATCTATTATCAATATTTTTGTCTCTCTAATTGAGTCCGCCAAGCTAGCCCTTGGCAGCCACTTTCGTCGTAATCATCTTGTGCTGGCCGGTTTTCTGGGCAGTGCAGTTGTGACTGCTCTGGTATTTGCCCCTGAAGAAATGGCTCACGGTGATCGCATTCAATTGGCGCCCGCCCCAAAAGTGACCCAACTGACGTATGAAACACCACCAGCACCAGCACCAGCACCAGCACCAGAGCCTGAAATTGTTACAGCCTGGACCGAATTGGAAGTCCAATCTGGGGACAACCTCTCAGCGTTGTTTACAAAAGTCGGGTTGAATGCCCAAGAAATGTACAAAGTTTTGAATAGTACCGATGAAGCAAAAGTTCTTAACAAGCTTTATCCGGGCTACCAACTCAGTTTTAATATTTCAAAGCCTGGAAGATTATCCCAACTAAAAGTTCTCAAGTCTCCGCTCGAAGGTTATCTCTTCACGCTGAACAAGGATAATTTTGAAGTCGAAACTATCCAGCGCACCGCAAACATCATCCCGACGTTTAAAGAAGGGGTCATCAGCGATAGCCTGTTCATGGCAGCTCAACGCGCTAGTATCCCAGCCGTGTCCATTATGGAAATGTCCGATATTTTTGGCGGCGTAATTGATTTCTTTCTGGACACTCGTGCTGACGACGACTTCAGCATACTTTATGAAGAAAAATTCTTAGACGGAAAATTCATCGGTAATGGTGAAATCATTGCGGCGCAATTTACGAATCAAGGCAAACAGTTCATTGCTGTCCGTTATGAGAATGAGGCAGGAGAAGTTGGCTACTTCAGCCCTGAAGGCGAAAGTATGCGCAAAGCGTTTTTACGTACGCCTCTGGACGTTTTCCGTATCAGCTCCAACTTCAATTTGAATCGCAAACATCCGATTTTAAATACGATTCGCGCTCACAAAGGGACAGATTACGCAGCACCAAGAGGCACACCCGTAAGAGCAACCAGCGATGGCGTGGTAACTTGGGCAGCAAGAAATGGCTCGTTTGGAAAATTGATAGTACTTCAGCATCGCGGCCAGTTTGAGACAAAGTACGCTCACCTGAATGACTATGCAGAAGGAGTGAAGAAGGGAGCGAAAGTAAAACAGGGTCAGGTTATTGGTTATGTTGGAACAACAGGTGGATCAACGGGCCCACACCTACATTACGAATTCCTCGTAGGTGGAGTGCATAGAGATCCTCGCACAGTGCTGGACCAGCTCCCCAAAGCGGTGTCAATCGAACCGACTGAAATGCCTCGCTTCCGTGAGCAGACTAAAGATTTGCTTCTGAACTTTCAGAGTCACTTCGCGGATCCAAGATTGTTGAGTTACAACACTACCGAGCATGATTCACTGGCAAAGTAAGTTTGATTTCGCGCAAGAACACAGTTAACTCCCAGCAACTCAGGATTTTCCCCGCAATGCCCGCACCTGAATATTTCATTGGACTGCTCTCTGGAACCAGTATAGACGGCATCGATTGCGTCCTTGTCGATTTCTCACAGACACCTCCTCTGCTGGTCGCTTCTCATACAGAGCCTGTGCCTGCCGCCCTGCGATCT
>JBBSPQ010000429.1:0-3373 GCA_038258585.1 Pseudomonadales bacterium | reverse complement strand
CGGCTCGACCCGTACGACCAATGCGATGCACGTAGGCTTCGTCGTCATACGGAATGTCATAGTTCATTACGTGGCTCAAACGCTCAACGTCGAGACCACGTGCCGCCACATCGGTGGCGACAATAATGTCGAGCTGACCATTTTTGAGCATTTCAACAGTGCGGGTACGCAGCGCTTGATTCATATCGCCATTCAAGGGCGATGCGGCAAAGCCACGAGCACTGAGTTTTTCGGCAAGATCGACGGTGCTGGTTTTAGTACGCACGAAGATGATCATGGCGTCGAAATCTTCCACTTCAAGAATACGAGTCAGGGCATCCAATTTGCTGGCACCCTGCACTAGCCAATAGAACTGCTCGATGTCTTCATTGGTGCTGATCGCACTTTGAATGCGAATTTCCTGCGGATCGGTGAGATACTTTTCAGCAACTTTGCGGATCTGCGGCGGCATGGTCGCGGAGAAAAGGGCGACCTGACGGGTTTTCGGCGTGTTCTCCAAAATAGTTTCGACATCGTCGATAAAGCCCATTCGCAGCATCTCATCGGCTTCATCCAACACCAGCGTATTGAGTTGACCCAAGTCGATCGTCTTCCGATTGAGGTGATCCAGCAAACGGCCTGGCGTACCCACAACCACGTGTACACCACGGCGCAGTCCGGACAGCTGACGCCCCATGTCCTGACCACCGTAAATTGGCAACACGTGAAAACCGCGCATGCCGGCGGCATATGTCTGAAATGCTTCAGCGACCTGGATCGCGAGCTCACGAGTCGGACACAACACCAAAGCCTGAACGTGGTTCTTGCTGAGATCAATCTTGGCCAACACCGGCAGCGCAAATGCCGCTGTTTTACCGGTTCCGGTCTGCGCCATCCCCACGACATCCTTGCCCTGAAGCAGGACAGGAATCGTCGCCTGCTGAATCGGCGAGGGTTTCTCATAGCCTACCTTGCTGAGGGTATCCTGCAGGTATTGAGGCAGATCGAGCTCAGCAAAGCTGAGTTCCGGACGGGTACTGGATGACATTATCGGGCCTTGTACTGGTTTTGCTTATTGGAAGAGTGTGCTGTGACGGCTGAAACTAAATGCCTGAATTGAATACCCAGAAAATACGAAGTACTGCTGCAAATTCAAACGGGCGGCGATTATACGCCAGAATGGCCCATTCCGTACAGAACGATTCCAAATGCTGAAAAGTGCGCAGCCCCTGCATGAGCTGCGCTGACAGGGAACAGATCGGCTACCGTTCCTTCAGATAGGTGACCGCACGATCCGGAAAATCGGTAAAGACTCCGTCGACATTAGCTTTGAAGTAGAACTGCTCCAGCATCTGTTCGAAGCTATAGGCGTGGGCGGGCAACTGTCCCGGATCTAGGCGAAAGGTATAGGGGTGCACCTGCATGCCATTATCGTGTGCGTATTTCACCAGATCACTAATGATCAGGTTATCTTCAGTGGAACGGCGATCGATGATCATGCTTTTTTCCGGTCCGAGCCCATCGGCGTACTGGGCAATGCGCTTGATCCCGTCTTCGGTCTGCATCCAAGCATTGTCGCTGCCGCCTTCCAGCAGTTGCACCAGCTTCAATTGGACCCCAAGGGCAGGCAGCACTTCGTCGTGCAGACGCATCAGTTCATCAAACTCAAATGTCTGCACGAAAACGTTGTCGTTTTTGCTGGTGTAACCATATTCTTTGAGCATTGAAACCACCGCAGTGCTCAGATCCTTACCCTCACTGTGATGAAACGCTGGTGACTTTATTTCTGGGTAGATACCGACGTTCTTGCCGGTGGAGTGATTGAGCCCCTGCACCAGTTCAATTTCCTGAGCCAGCGTGTGAACCTTGAATATGGAGCCCCCTACCGGAAAACGCGTAGGGTAATTGGATACCTTCTCTCCATTTGAGACACCAAAACCTTCCGTAACGTTGAGGGTGAGTATCTCCGCCAGCGAAAAATCCACGGCGTAATAGTGGCCGTCTGATCGGGCCCGAGCCACAAATTTATCTGCCACGTCGGTGGTACGGTCGAGGGTGATGTCATGGATCACGATCAGCTGATCATCCTTGGTCATCACCACGTCTTGCTCGACATAGTCCGCGCCCATCGCGTAGGCCATGGCCTTGGCGGGCAAAGTGTGCTCAGGCAAGTAACCACTGGCACCGCGATGAGCCACGACAACCTTGTCTGTAGCTGATTGAGCACTGGAATGCGATGGAGCAAGAGCGGCGCTGACCATAAGACTCATCGCGATGGCTCCCAGAAATGGGCGATTGATAAGAAAGCTGACATGCATCGGAATATCCTTCATCGGTTTGGAGATAACGCTCCTATCGTGATGGCATCATGTTACAAGGATATTGCAGCTCCGTGGCAAAGGCTATTGAAAATAACGGGGTCAGCTTCCCAGACGATAACGCAACTTCAACACCCAGTTGTCTACAATCTGGTCACTCCAAGCGTGTTCGAACAGGCCGGAGTAGTCGTCCTCAAACGTGCGCGCTAGACTGCTGCCGCGTGTATACACGAAGAACAGGTCAGACAGCGGCGCGATTTCCCACCGGTAGCGTGCTTGAAAGCTCATACGGCTGACGGTGAAGTTGTCGGTCCCGACAGTGGTATCGCCCGTTTCGACCAGTGCGGCCACGTGGTTAGGGTCAACCTGATAGAACTTGTCCTCGAACGCCTTAATGCCGGTCCACTGCATGCTGAAACGCAGTTGTTGTTTCGCGTTGATGAAGTAGTCCATCTCCAGCCTTGGCGACCATTCGTTGGCTTCGAACGCAGTCATACGACCATTGCCCTGATGGATCAACCATGCTTCCCGATCCGTATATCTGACGCTAAAATCGACGGTATAACGGTCATTCGGTGTCCAGTTGAAACCGGTGCTGTAGCCCAGATTCTGTTTCCCCAAGTCTTCTTGAGTACTGCTCAAACTGAGGCTGTAGGACAAGGGCTTAGATCGGTCAGTTCGCCAAGAGACGTCCACCGCCCAGCGCTCCGGTATTTTGAAGGTGCCGTTACCACGACTCAGGCGATCATCTACTCTAGGCGGGAAATAGCGAACATTGGTCCCCAACGAATTGTTGCTTAGAAAAGTCAGGTTTTGACTGGCAAAAACCCCGAGGCGCACTGGCCTCCCATCGGTATTCCACTGATTGGACACAGTCAGATTACGGGTGCGAGATCGCAATCCATCAATATTGGAGACGCTCTGCGTGAAACGGTAATCTAGTTGTGCTTGATCATTACGCTGCACATAGCCGACGTCGTTAAGTTCTAGCTTGTCGTCGAGATATGTACTGGTAATGGAGTGAGTGATTCCCCGCACCGGGCGATAGTCTACGTCTAAAAAGCCACCATTGCCCT
>JBBSPQ010000428.1:0-3373 GCA_038258585.1 Pseudomonadales bacterium | reverse complement strand
TCCAATTGCGTTTGAAAAAAAGAGACAGGCAACAGACGCTCGCACCATCCGACCAAAGAGGTACACAATGCTGATGCTGCCTGCCGAGTGTACATCGGCAATCTTATCAGTTCGCTCCGCTGTTTTCAAATCGCGTCTGGAACTGCGCACGGACATTGCTGGTCGGAGCGATTCTGGCACCTGCCCAACGCACCGTCACGGCGACGCTGCGGGTGATGGGACTGGCCGAGGAGAAACACTTTCAGAACTACCATCGCGTGCTCAACCGGGCACGATGGTCGCCGCTGCAGGCAGCGCGTCTGCTGCTGGGACAACTGCTGGCGGCGTTTGTGCCGAGCGGTGTCGTGCACGGTGGTACTCGACGATACGCTGGAGCGACGGACGGGGCAGGGACATCCGCGCCAACGGCATCTATCGCGATGCAGTGCGGTCGTCGCATTCGCATGTCGTCAAAGCCAGTGGCTTGCGCTGGCTGTCGCTGATGCTCATTGCCGAGATACCGTTTGCTTCGCGTCGATGGGCCTTGCCGATACTGACCGTGCTGGCACCATCTCAGCACTACAACACGGAGCAGTCTCGACGCCATAAGAAGCTCACCGACTGGGCACGCGAAGCGCTCATGCAGGTGAAGCGCTGGTTGCCGGATCGCGTGATTGTCTGTGTGGCTGACAGTTCGTTTGCCGCCATCGAGTTGCTGGCGGCGGTGCGCGAGCACGTCACGATGGGTAATGGGCGAGATGGGTTGATTGAGTATAGTGCGAGAAAAACAAGAGCATGTACCATCTGCAAGCAATCTGTTGTCGCCACTGTGGGTGCGCCGACACTGTCAAGAACGGTCATCGCAGCAATGGCACCCAACGCTGGCGCTGTAGCGAGTGTCATCGTAGCTTCCAACTCGACTACACCTACACCGCCCATAAGCCCGACCTCAAGGAGCAGATCATCGAACTGACGATGAACTCTGCCGGTGTACGTGACATCAGCCGAAGCCTCGGCATCGCCAAAGACACCGTGATCGCGCTTTTAAAAAAAGCGTCGGAACATGTCAATCCCTTCCTCGTGAGCGACATCGAGCGCCAGCACAGCGAGCCTGCTGAGCAGTAGGAACGCCCGGCACGTCGAGAGGTCACGATCCACTACACGACCGAGTGGGATGAGACGCATACGTGATTTTAGATGTGGTCGTATGTGGGCAACAAACGCAACCAGCGATGGCTCTGGTATGCCATCGACGCCGAGAGTGGTCGCATCCTTGACTGGCACTGCGGACGACGCACCGATGAGTCGTTGGCCGAGACGATCAAGCATCTGCCGATCCTGGTGTGTCACACCGATGCCTGGGGAGGCTACCACCGGGTGCTGCCGCAGGAGTGGGAGTATCGCATCGGCAAGGCAGACACCTGGAAGATCGAGCGGAAGAATCTCAACTTCCGAACGCATTGCAAGCGGCTGAGTCGGCGGACAATCTGCTTTTCAAAGAGCGAGGAGATTCATGACAACGTCATCGGCCTGTATATCAACCGGCATTACTTCCAGCACGGAGTCTATTCCCAGTCCCTTGTATAATTAACCCTTCTCGTCCACTACCACTACCGAAAAAAGATAACCGATCCGATGAAATCGAGGTGATACCACAGGAGAAAAGTAGAAGAGGTGGTTTTCGGATAAACACCTAAACCACCTCTTCTCATGCGTGCCGACATTGCACAATTCTATTTGTCCTCGTCAACAATCGTATAATCAGCATCCTCGACACTCCCCTCCTGTGAGGACTCAGTTGACGTACCAGATGCAGAATCCCCACTTTGAGAATAGAGTTGCTGAGAGACCTCGCTCCACACCCGATCAACTTCTTCCTTTGAAGAACGAATAGTGTCGATAATCCCTTCGCGTAGGGCTGTTTCGAGTTTTGAATTGACTTCCTCAAGACGAGACTTTGAATCTGACGGGATCTTATCTCCAAGCTCTGTTAACTGTTTTCTTGACGAAAACAGTGTCTGGTCTGCTTGATTCCGTAGTTCTACTTCTTCTTTCTTTTTTCGATCAGTAGCAGAATTAGTCTGAGCTTCTCGCTTCATTCGATCAATTTCATCTTCTGACAGACCACTAGATGACGTGATGTGGATCGATTGCTCCTTATTGGTAGCCTTATCTTTCGCAACAACATTCAGAATACCATTAGCATCAATATCAAAAGTAACCTCAATCTGAGGAACACCCCGGGGGGCAGACGGAATCCCATCAAGATGAAATTTCCCTAATGATTTGTTATCGGATGCCATTGATCGTTCGCCCTGAAGAATATGAATTTCAACTGAGGGCTGATTATCAGAGGCTGTAGAGAATATTTCAGTTTTCTTGGTTGGGATCGTCGTATTGGCGGGAATCATAGGGGTCAGAACTCCGCCCTGCGTTTCAATTCCCAATGTAAGGGGTGTTACATCCAAGAGTAATACATCCTGGACATCACCTGATAGGACGGCACCCTGAATAGCCGCACCAATTGCGACTACCTCATCAGCATTAACGCTCTTATTCGGTTCCTGCCCAAAGAATTCGCGAACAAGCTGTTGAATCTTAGGAATTCGCGTCGATCCTCCAACCAGAATCACTTCATCAATTTGGTTCGGACTAAGACCCGATTCCTTCAAGGCTGTATGACAGGGATCAAGAGTGCGCTTAAAGAGATCCTCGCACAATTGCTCAAATTTGGCACGAGTAATCAGTATGTTAAGGTGCTTTGGACCTTCTTGAGTCGCTGTAATAAATGGAAGATTCACTTCTGTTTGCATCATCTGTGAAAGCTCCATCTTAGCCTTTTCCGCCCCTTCTTTTAGTCGCTGCAATGCCATTGGGTCATTACGTAGATCAACACCTTCGGCTCGTTTGAACTCGTCTGCCAGGAAATCCACAAGGCGCTGGTCAAAATTATCACCACCCAGATGAGTATCTCCATTCGTAGACTTAACCTCAAACACACCGTCACCAAGTTCCAGAATAGAAATATCAAATGTCCCGCCCCCTAAGTCGTATACTGCGACTTTCTCATTCCGTCCCTTCTTATCTAGACCATAGGCAAGAGCAGCTGCAGTCGGTTCATTGATAATGCGCCGTACAGTAAGACCAGCAATCTCACCGGCGTCCTTCGTTGCCTGTCGTTGTGAATCGTTGAAGTAGGCCGGTACAGTGATAACAGCATCCGTCACCTTCTGTCCAAGATAATCCTCGGCTGTTTGCTTCATTTTCTGCAGTATCATAGCAGATACCTCAGGAGGTGAATACAGGCGATCATCAATCTTAACACGAACGGTCGCTCCACCTTCACCGCTCACAACCTCATAGGGAATCATCTTTTCCTCTTCTTTAACCTCCG
>JBBSPQ010000427.1:0-3374 GCA_038258585.1 Pseudomonadales bacterium | reverse complement strand
GCGGGTCGAGGATGTGGTGGACTTTGCCAACACTCAGTTGGGCGAGTCAAAGCGCTATACTCCCAACATCAATTATCAATACGGACGCCACCTGCAATTTAACTTGCAACATACTTACCAGACATTTGACGTGTCAGGCGGACGACTCTTCACCGCGAATCTCACCGAACTGCGCGGCACTTACCAGTTTAATAATCGCAGCTTCTTGCGCTTGATCGTGCAACACGGCGACACAGAGCGCGATCAATCACTCTACACTCGTTCGGTGCAAGAGCGGTACAAGGACATCACTACCCAGTTGTTGTACAGCTATAAACTCAGCGCACAGACCCTGTTCTTTATTGGCTACTCCGATGCTGGTTTTCAGGACGATAGACTGAATCAGATTGAGACCAGCTCACGCACGGTTTTTGCGAAGTTTAGTTATGCGTGGCAGCCGTGAAATTTCCCCTTCAGTATTCCCCTCTGAGGCCGCTACGAAGAGTGGCACGCAATCGCGTTTGCTAACTAATTTGACGGGAGTTAGACATGAAATTCGCGGTAACAGGAATTCTTTTTACCTTGTTTCTAATGCCTCTTGGAGCTTCGGCACAGTCTGACTATACGGCAAAGTGGATGGTGAGTGGCCTGCTGATCGAGAAGATAGTTTCAATCGAATACGATTTGGATTTTGGCTCGACTCATATTGCTGCACACGGCTCAGTGACGTCTCAGAGCGGAGCTTCACTTCCGTCCACAGGCACTTGCTTCGAGACGGATGGGGGTGCTACATGCAACATGAGTTTTGGCTCTCGTACGATCATATTAGATATTGCAGCTAATCTAAGTGGCACTATCAAAGTATTCTCCCCAGACGGATCGCTACAGGAAAGCGGGTCGCTGACTCCTTAAATCTCGAAAGTTGAGACGCTTGCTAGTGGCATACTTCTGTATTGTATTTTAATGGTTGTTTGTGGAGGTTTTGTTATAGCAAACGGAATGATCATCATGCTGACAAAACAACCGGCTAAGAGCAATTTTGTATCTTCCGATACAGGGAACGAACGCTGATTCCGAGTACTTTCGCGGCTTTTTCCCTATTACCATCATGCGCATCGAGCACGCTTGTTAGATAATTGCATTCATTGTCTTTCAGTTTCTCCCAGCGAGTCAGTGCAGGCTGGCTTGTTATTGAATAGTGATCAGATAGGGGAAGAACTTCCGTACCGGCCCCAGTTCTGGGATCCCCTTTCATGCACGCGGTCATGACGGCATGATCTATAACACTGATGTCAGCGAGCACAATAGCCCGATTCAGAAGATTTCGCAGTTCACGAATGTTGCCTCTAAATTCATACTCTGACAGGACGTTGAGTGCCGAAGCCGTGAGGCTGTAGTTCTCGTCTGGAGCGATTCTATTCAGAATCGCTTTGACGAGAATAGGGATGTCAGCAGTACGTTCCCCCAGTGCGGGAATATAGATTGGATAGACATTCCCGCGCGATCTTGCTGAGCATGTCGTTGAATGCAGGACTATTGCCGACAAGCTCATGCTGTTCGCATTCACCACTGGCGAGTGGCACGGGCCGTAGCAATTCCACAAAATAAACCAGCTCACCCTGACGGTTGTGAATTGGCAGCATCTCTACATCGACATGTCCTCTTCCACGGGAGGTCTGATGGATATGCAGCACCCGCTCACGATGCCCGGATTTACGAGCTGCCCCAAGCGGGCAGTTCTCTCCCGATTGATCGCACGGAGCATCGTAGCAGTGTGAAATCGCAAAACAGCGTGGCGCTAACTCAGTGTCTATATTGCAAAAATAGTCTGACATATTCGTCATATTTGACAATTATTGTCAATTTAGATGTTGCTCTACTTGCGGGCTTGTTACCTAAATATCATATTTAACAGAGGGTTAGACCATGCTAAACAACACGGTACGAGCCGTGCTATAAATTCCGTAGCTAGTCTCTCAACATAATGTGATATAGGGGCCATCGTTTCAATTTTTTACAATTGCATGGAGGTATAGATGTTTACAAATCATGAGCCAAAAATCGCGATGGGACTCGCTCCAATCGTCACCCCCTTTTTTGATGAAGACAGCAATACGTTTTCGTATGTGGTGAAAGATCCTTCTTCGTCGGCGTGCGCGATTATCGACAGTGTTCTGGATCTTGATTATGCCTCTGGCGAGGTGAGTTACAGCGGCGCGGATACCATTCTTGAACATATCCGCAGCAACGATTTAAAAGTTGAGTGGATCATAGAGACTCATGCTCATGCCGACCACCTCTCTGCTGGACATTATCTGCGCGAAAAAACCGGTGGCAGGCTCGCTATCGGAGAGCATATTCGTACTGTGCAGAAAGTGTTTGGGAAAATTTACAACATTGATGCCGATCTGGCCCACGATGGATCGCAGTTTGATTATCTTTTCGTGGATGGAGAGAACTACCGCATAGGCAATCTGCAAGGCAGAGTCATTCACACCCCAGGACACACGCCAGCATGCACGAGCCACCTCATCGGTGAAGCGCTGTTTGTCGGCGACACTTTGTTCATGCCTGACGCCGGTACTGCCAGAGCTGACTTCCCTGGCGGTGATGCGCGCACATTATTTCGATCCATTCATAAACTTCTTGAGCTGCCGGGCAGTACGAGAGTATTAATGTGCCACGATTATGGCGTTGAGGGGCGAGGGCCGAAATACGAAACAACGATTGCCGACGAGCGTAGCCACAATATCCATGTCAATAAAGACATCAGCGAAGATGAATTTGTGAGTATGCGCACTACTCGTGATAAAACGTTGGGAATGCCACGCTTAATCCTTCCCGCAATTCAAGTGAACGTGAGGGCTGGTTATTTCCCAGCACCTGAAAACAATGGGATGGTTTATTTGAAACTCCCGATCAACGCATTCAAATAACTGAAGTGATTCCCCGGAGAGAGTTATGCGAACTATGATCCTGAGTGATACGTTGACGGTGTCTGGCCAGATAAACGTTGAGGATATCCAAGCATTGAAGTCTGAAGGTGTGAGCGTGCTAGTTTGCACGCGCCCCGACGCAGAATCACAAGGCCAACCACATTTTGCGGATATCGCGCTGGCGGCGGAAGATTGTGGGATTGAGGTAGCTAACCTTCCATTCAAGTCTGGGAAGGAAACTAAAGAGCAGGTTACGGCTTTCGCCCATATCCTCAGAAAAGCCTCGAAAGAAGGCAAAAAAGTGCATGCTTTCTGTCGCACGGGTAACCGTGCTGCGTGTTTATGGGCTTCCGCACAAGTGAGAGAGGGGCGCCCGGCTTCGGAGGTATTGGCGGCAGCGAACGCAATAGGTTTTGATGTTAGCGAAACTATAAATTCCGTAAATGGAGACACGAACAT
>JBBSPQ010000426.1:0-3387 GCA_038258585.1 Pseudomonadales bacterium | reverse complement strand
CATAATCATAGCGTTAGGGGCTGCTTCCACTATAAGGCGGAAAAGGTCGGTATCCGCTTTTGAATCGGATCGTGAGTCCATGGATTATGAACCTGTCGTTGTAATATCTTATTATTCTGAATTTTTAGACGTGCATTCTTGCTCGTGAGCAAATTCCGAGCAAGTCTTTGAGCCGATTATTTCTCGCCCAGCCAGCTGACTTTATAGAGGTCGCGGCGACGGTCCGCATAGTTTCTCACGGAGCCCTCATTCTGCAGCTTCTTGAGCTTCTCAAGATCCAGATCTACGATCAAGGTCATCTCTGTATTAGGCGTTGTTTCGGCCATGATGGCATCGTATGGAAACGCAAAATCGGAGGGGGAGAATACCGCAGACTGTGCGTACTGGATGTGAGCATTATCAACTTTAGGGAGATTGCCCACACTGCCAGCAATAACGACATAACACTCGTTCTCAACGGCTCGCGCTTGGGCGCAACAACGCACGCGCAGATAGCCATTCTTAGTGTCGGTCCAGAATGGTACAAATAGAATTTCCATGTCCTGTTCGGACTGCAACCTGGCGAGCTCAGGGAATTCGACGTCATAGCAGATCAGTACCCCGATCTTGCCGAAATCGGTATCGAAGACTTTCAGTTTGTCGCCACCCTGCATGATCCAATCACGCTTCTCTGTCGGAGTAGGATGCAGTTTGTACTGTGCATCAAGGGTGCCGTCGCGGCGGCACAGGTAAGCGACATTGTACAGCAGCCCTTCTTCCAGGGTAGGCATTGAGCCAGCTATGATGTTGATATTGTAGGCTACTGCCATTTTACTGATGGCCTGGATAATCTCATCCGTATGTGTTGTCAGCGCCTTAACGGCTTCCAGAGAGTTGCGATGGCTCTCGACTCCCATGAGCGGAGCATTGAAGAATTCCGGAAACAGCGCCACATCACATTGATAATCTGAAAGTGCATCTACGAAGTATTCAACCTGCTGCAATAACTCGTCCACCGACTTGACCGTGCGCATCTGCCATTGCACTAATCCAACTCTGGCCGAGCTGAGCCTTGCACCTATCAATGGGCTGGTTCGAGGTTCGTAACTCAGGTTGTGCCATTGCAGTAGCGTTGCGTATCCCCTTGATTCCTTGTCCTCCGGAAGATAGGCGTGTAACAAACGTTTGACTTCGAAATCGTTGGACAACTGAAAACTAAGAATGGGGTCATATATCTCTTTCTTCTTGACCTGCTCGATATATTGTTTCGGAGAGAGAGTGCTTGCATGGTGCTGGTAGTTGGGAATTCTGCCACCAGCAATAATGGCGCTGAGATTGAGATTCTGGCACAGTTCTTTGCGTGCCTCGTACAAACGTCTGCCCAAACGCATTCCGCGGTAGTCGGGAGAAACAAAGACATCTACTCCGTACAGCACATCCCCCTTTGGGTCATGAGTCGTCAGATAGGCATCACCAGTAATTTCCTCATAGGTGTGTTGGTCGCCGAACTTCTCATAGTCCACTATTACCGAGAAAGCGGCGGCCACCACTTTGCCATGATCCTCAATGCAGATCTGCCCGTCTGGAAACACGGTAAGCTGAGAACGGAACTGTTTTTCTGGCAGACTGCTGGTAAAGCCTGAGTAGATTCGATCCCACATTTCCTTCACATCGTCGTAGTCGCTCATCTGCAGATGGCGCAGGGTCAGTTTGTGTTCCGAGTCTTCGTGTTGCTGATCGTTGCTCATAGGTAAACATCCGTCTCACGTGAGTAATGCCCTCATAATGCCACACTATGCGTCGATTATCTCACCGTCCACGTATAGCCACCGGCCCCCTTCTCTGACAAAAGAGGATATTTCATGATGTATTTCGGTCGCGCCATCGGACGCTAGAAAGGATGCTTTGAATTCCACTTGCCCTGTATTTCCGCGCTGGTTAGTACTGACAATATCTAGGCTTTGCCAATGCATATCTGCGGCCGATAGTTCAATTGCAGTAAGGTTGCCGACAGTGGAGGGGTGCCAGGTTGACAGCAGATATTCGCCGTAGCCGCCCAGCGCGAAAGCACTGTAACGCGAACGCATTAGTTGGCTGACAGTGCGCGGGTTCTCACTTTTTTCAAGATATCGCCCACAACACAAAGTAAACGATCTAGTGCTTCCTGATTCCGTTCCTGCTGATCCTGTAACCGTGCGGGCATAAATAGGAGCCAGCTTGGTGGCGCACAAATCCACACAACATGGGCAATGCAATTTAGTCAAAATCCAGCATCCTTGGTTGTAAGATCAATTATTGCAAAATCAATGGTCGTAAAAAAATGACTGCAAAAGAAGCTCGCAAAACTCAAACAGCAACGCTTCATCACAACGCCGATTTTGTTGTTGATAGACTAACGCTGTCTGCCACGGAGGCAGGTGTACAAACAACACCTGTTTCAGAAATGAGTGTTCAGGTTTCAGTGTTTCCAGCGTATAGAGCAACTCTTCGCACAAATAGGCGCCGGCATCATCGGAAAGGCGTGCAGGAACATCCAGCTCAGTTAATGCGGTAACCAATTTTGCGCAATCTGAACTGGATTGAACATCATCGGGCCCTGCAGTTGCGATGAGAGCGCCTGAAGGAAATACGCCATCGTTATCTGCACGTTCCTTGCGGGCATTGTGCGCAACAGTCTCCACCCGAAAAACTCCTGGCTCTCCCTCGCCCAAGCCGATTACGCAGTGGGGTCGCCACTCCCGTATGAGCTGATCAAGCACTTTGAATGGCGCGCCCCACAGGACAGGAATCAGTTGGGCGCGCAACTCGTGTGCAGTGCCGTGCTTCTCTGCCAATACTTTTGCCGCGATCCATGATGCATTGTGTTCTCGACCATCGAAGGGGGTGAAGCCGGTTATGAGAATTCTGGCCATTAGTTTCCAGTGAACCTAATCGTTTTTGGGGTCAGGTTCATGACGGGTATATTGCTTCTATCTTTCTGACGTTTACCTATTTCGGCCATGGAATGGCGACAACTGCCGGCCTTGGTAATCAGTTTGGTCTCGCAGATATCGCAACGCACGCATTCCTTGAAATCGATGTCAGGCCCGCGAATTGCGGCGGTGGGGCAGGCGTGTTCACAAACTTTACAGACATTGCACTGGGACACGCGATTGATGCGCAGTGGACTCACCAGAGACACGACTCCCAGCGCCGCTCCAAGTGGGCAAACGTAGCGGCAGTAAAATCGTTCCACGAGTACAGACGCGATCAGAATAACAATCAAGATCGCCCACAACACAGACGATGCGCTGAAGAAGAACAGAGTGCCAAACGGTTCAAAATATTGAAAGATGCTGATCTCATTGTTGGCCAGTGCTGTGATCACAATCAGCGCCAGAATCCCGTACTTTATGTATAGCGCATTGT
>JBBSPQ010000425.1:0-3388 GCA_038258585.1 Pseudomonadales bacterium | reverse complement strand
CTTCATCATCGGGGTTTCACCGTCAAGCAGCCGCATACGGTCATCGTCCACCATGATGAGCGTGCCATTGCGCTCCACCACGGGACGCAGCTTGGCAAAATACAAAGGCACAATGGGAATGTCTTCCAGCATGATGTATTGCCAGATATCCAGCTCCGTCCAATTGGACAACGGGAATGCACGAATGGACTCCCCCGGTTGTTTCAGGCCGTTATACAGATGCCACAATTCAGGACGCTGCGCCTTAGGATCCCAACGATGTTGCGCACTGCGAAAGCTCAGTATGCGTTCCTTGGCACGACTCTTTTCTTCGTCACGCCGCGCTCCACCAAACGCCACGTCGAAGCCATAATGATCCAATGCTTGCTTAAGCCCTTGAGTTTTCCAGATGTCGGTATGCAGCGCAGAGCCATGATCAAACGGATTTATCCCTTGGGCAATTGCTTCGGGATTCTGCCACACTTTAAGTTCCATCCCCGCGTCCTTGGCCGTCCGTTCTCGCATGGCATACATATCCTGAAATTTCCAGGTGGTATCCACATGTAACAAAGGAAAGGGAGGATTTGAAGGGTAAAACGCCTTGCGAGCCAAGTGCAACATGACCGCGCTGTCTTTGCCCACAGAGTACATCATCACCGGGTTTTCGGCCTCAGCGACAACTTCGTGCATGATGTGGATAGACTCGGCTTCCAGGCGTTGCAGGTGAGTGAGGTATATCGGATTCATTCGTGCACCTTGATTGTGGAGGGCAAAATTACGAAGTTAGCAAAGATACCCCACGTGACAACCAGAGTGGAAATAACTTTGCAAAAATGGAAGGAGAACTTCCGTTACTACAATTTTCAAAGGCTGACTCCCTTAGCAGTTAAGTGTTGCTGCCCCCCGTAATGACAGCCATATTCTCGACAACCCAGGCTGAAAACATTTCGGTAACTTCTTCTGCGCTCGTTAAGTTCACTATGGGGGCTCCGATCTTCACTCGGATAACGCCCGGTTGTTTCAGCATGGAGCGCGCGGGCCAACAGTCACCTGCATTATGGATGATTGGTAAAACCGGCGCTTTCGCCATGACAGCTAACTTTGCCCCTCCTCGTGAGAATGCCTTAACTGTTCCTGCTGGGCTTCGACTTCCTTCGGGAAAAATGACGACGGACAAACCCTCGGCCAGTCTTGCCTTACCCTGAACCATTAGCGACTTGATGGCCTCTCTTGGCTTACTGCGGTCAATCGCAATGGGTTTCTGCAAACGCATCGCCCAGCCCCAGAAAGGAATATTCAAAAGCTCCTTTTTCAGGATTGGACAGACGGGAGAAACGACGTTGTAAAGAAAGATGGTCTCCCACGCGCTGTGGTGAGTACTCAACACGACCACGGGGTAATCTGGAATATTTTCCAGACCCTCAATCTCGTAACGAATGGCACAAGTCACTCTAAGCCAGAACAGCACAAATCGACACCACAGGGAGTACACGATGAATCGCTTCTTGAAAGGTATTAACCAAAACAACAGCACACACAGCAATGCTATAAACACGGTAGAGATGGCGTAGCCAGCATAAAAAATGAAGGTGCGAACAAACAGATTGATGCGGTTCAACATGAGGATTCTACTGAACCTGAGAGTAGAGTATCTGCGAAGTGTTTGAGATCGGGAAAAATCTGCACCCCGTCCAGCTCACTCTCGCTGGCGGCTGCGATGCTTTCCTCTCCTTTGCCTGTGCGCACGAGCACGGGTAGGCAGCCGGTCAGTTTCGCCGCGAGAATATCTTTGGTGCTATCGCCAACGAAAGGAGCACCCTCCACGGCTATGCCGAATTCACATTCAATTTGGCGCAGTAACCCAGGAAGCGGCTTACGACAGTCGCATCCTTCCTCTGGTCCATGTGGGCAGAAGAAGACGCCGCTGATCTGCCCGCCCTGCTCTTCCACCAGGTCGCACATCTTTTGATGCATTGCCGCCAGTTCATATTCGTCGAAAAGTTTTCTGGCAATGCCAGATTGGTTTGTCGCGACAACGACCGTGTATCCGTTGCGGCTAAGAGAGGCGATTGCTTCCACGCTTCCAGGAATCGGCATCCATTCGTCGACCGACTTTATGTAGTCATGGGAGTCTTGATTAATGACGCCGTCGCGGTCGAGAATAATAAGTTTCACCTGGTATTTTCTCCGCCTGTTCGTCGGGATCAGTTGCTGTGAAGATAGGAGATGTCAGCCACTTCTAAAAACAAATTGCGTAAATCTCCGAGCAAGGCAATCCGATTGCTGCGAATTTTCGGGTCCTCGTCCATTACCAGAACGTTGTCGAAGAAATTGTCGATCGCCTCTTTACATCCCGCCAAAGACTCCAGGCCCACCGTGTATTCGCGGCGCTGGAACAACGGTATAACTTTTTGTTTCTGTTCATTCACTACTTGTGCCAGAGCACGCTCGGCGTCCTCTTTGAATAGTTGCGGATCAAATTGAACGGTCGTACTGGATTGCGAATCTTTCTGCAGAATGTTGGAGACGCGTTTGTTAGCTGACGCTAGCGACTGAGCTTCAGGAAGCTGGCTGAAACTATGTACCGCTTGTACTCGCAAATGAAAGTCGAGCGGCTTGGTCGGTTTGAGTGCAAAGACAGATTGGAACACCTCTGCACTAATGCCTTCTGCTTGATACCAGGCTTTGAAACGATCGAGTAAAAAGTCGAAAACCTGACCGGCAAGATCTTCCTTCACAGTCAGGTTTGGGAAATTTCCACAGGCAAAACGAATGGTCGCGAGAAGGTCAAGATCCAGTTTCTTTTCCACCACAATGCGCAAAATTCCCAATGCTGCGCGGCGCAACGCAAAAGGATCATTTGAACCAGTCGGCGGTTGACCAATGGCGAACAAGCCAACGATAGTGTCGAGTTTGTCTGCGATAGCCACTACTGCGCCGGTTAACGTGGCAGGAAGGTTGTCTCCAGAGAAGCGAGGCATGTACTGCTCGTTCAACGCCGTTGCTACTTCAGCGGGCTCATTGTCATTCAGTGCGTAGTAGTAGCCGACGATGCCTTGCAGTTCTGCAAACTCAGACACCATGTTAGTAACAAGATCGCACTTGGAAAGTTCAGCGGCGCGTTCGCACCACGCTTTATTGGCTGACAACGCTTCGGCAATGAAGCCGGCGAGGTTTGCTACGCGAGCAGATTTCTCGAACACCGTGCCGAGTTCCTGTTGGAAAACAATCGTCTTGAGCTGCTCCTGCCGCGATGCAAGTGTGTGCTTGCGGTCAGTGTCGAAAAAGAATTTCGCATCGGCAAGGCGCGGGCGAATAACGCGCTCGTTTCCTGCAATAACCTGCGCAGGATCCTGACTGATAATGTTGCTGACCGTGATGAAATTGGGCAGAAGTTGATTGTCTTTGT
>JBBSPQ010000424.1:0-3404 GCA_038258585.1 Pseudomonadales bacterium | reverse complement strand
TCAACAAGAGTCTGCTCCGGCAGATGCCCAGCGTTGCGGGCGAGCCGCGTTTCACAATGCTCGAAACCATGCGCGAATACGCGCTCGTAAAACTGGTCGAGCGCGGCGAAATCGAGCCGATCCGCGAGCGGCACGCCCTTTACTTCCTGGCGCTGGCGGAGTGGGCAGCACAGGAATGGAACGGATCGCGCCAAGCCGAGTGGCCCGACCGGCTGGAAATTCAGCATGACAATTTGCGCGCTGCGCTGCGCTGGAGTCTCACCCACGATCCGTCGGCTCAGACCACTTTGGGGTTGATCGCTAACCTCGCCCGATTCTGGGAATTACGAGGCTACTTTAGTGAAGGACGCGCTTGGTTGTCAAAGGTCTTGAACCTTCCCGATTCAAGCGCCCTCACAAAAGCCCATGCTGATGCGTTTTTTGGTGTTAGTTTGTTGATCCAGCGCCAAGGTGATCACGCTACGGCACAACGATTATGTAGAGAGGCACTGGCAATATATCAGGAATTGGGAGACAAACGCGCCGTATCCTTTACACTTGTCAGGCTCAGTGAAGTGACATCTGGAATGGGCGACTATGATTCTGCTGTGAAGCTTTCGCATCGCGCCTACTCCATCGCTTCTGAGATTGGTGATCAACGCGCTAAAGCAAATGCACTGGGCCAGATCGGTTTTGATTGCATGAGACTCGGAAATTATGAAACGACGCAGTCTGTATTGGAAGAGGCATTAACGCTCTATCAGGCACTTGACGATAAGATGGGTGCTGCTTTGGCCCATTCCGGACTCGGCGAACTGGCCGTCCGCAAAGGCGATCTTGAGATGGCAATGTCATCGCTCCACTTGAGTTTTCGTTTGCGAGAAGAATTTGGTGACAGATGGGGTATAGCTGCCGTACTTGGCACTCTAGCTTGGGCCGAATTGACACAAAAAAACTTTGAACGTGCCGCTGATATGCTGAAAGAGAGTATTCTCATCCGCACGGAAATCGGAGAGCAAGGTGGAATCGCATGGTGTCTAGAGAAGTGGGCGGAGATCGCCCATATCCAGAAAGACGACGGTCGCGCAGCGCGAATCTATGGGGCGGCGGCTAACCTCCGCGCGAGCGTCAACTCTGCGATCGATCCGACCGATCAGCCGGAGCAGGATCGCATAATTGCCCGCATACAGACGCAACTTGGCGATGAGGTATTTGAAGCAGTCTGGGCGGAGGGTCAGGCGATGCCACTTGAGCATCTCATAGAATACCTGTCTGAATCCTCGCTCCGCTCAACCAATGGGTAACAAGAACTTCTTACCTACCATGTTGCCGACACATAAAACAAAATCGAGCAGGGTTTCCGCTCGGAGATGATGATAATCAGGTTCGTATGCTTAATCAGAGATAGGCTTCTGCCACCAAATCTTGAGCGGGGGCAGGAGACGGATTCTATACACAGCAGGTAACGAACCCCGTCGTCCCCGTTGAGTACAAATGGTGTTCAATATGAAAAGCCCGGTCGATTAGATCGGGCTTTTCATTTACTCCACCTTTGTATACACGCGGGGACGAACTCGGCTGAGCGAAGCAGATGTTGATGCTCTCGGAAACGCCCGCTCGATTCGGTATATGTATCGGCGACCAGTTCATTAGACAATACGATTCCTGCTGTATTTCGGGATGCAGATGACTAGAGTTTGCGCTACACTGAAAAACCATATCGAATAACGATACAGGTTCAGAAAGACTTCTGGTACGCTCCCAAATTCAGCCGCTCCCTACTCCGCAATTGTGTGGAGGACTTTCCAACCTAAGTTTTATCGACCGATGAGCAAGCGCAACCTGTACGAATTTGCTGTGTCTCTCGTCTTTCCTATTCAAACACCATACGACAAAAGGGGATATTAAGATGCCTCAGCTATCATCTCCAATCCAAAATATCAAAGATCACTATAAGGTCGTCGTCGTTGGATCTGGCTACGGCGGTGGGATTGCGGCATCACGACTGGCACGTGCTGGACAAACCGTGTGTGCTGGAGCGCGGCAAAGAACTACAACCCGGAGATTATCCGGATACGAGCGTTGAATTTCTGAGCGAGTCTCAGGTACACATACCCGATGGATCAATGCACGGCTCGCATACGGGACTTTTTGACTTTCGCATGAACGATGAACTGAACGCGCTTGTCGGCTGTGACTTAGGCGGTACATCTTTGATTAACGCCGGAGTTGCGCTGCGCCCCGAACCGCGCGTATTCGACGATCCACGCTGGCCAGCGGCGTTTCGTGCGGAACTATCGACCAAGCTGGAGGACGGCTTCCGCCACGCCGAGGCGATGCTGCAAACCACACCTTATCCGGAACACTTCCCACCCCTACCGAAGATGGAAGCGCTACGAAAGTCTGCCGAGGCGTTTGGCAGCAAGACGTTTTCACGTCTGCCCATCAATGTGACGTTTGAGGAGGGTGTCAACCGCGCGGGCGTACCACAATCCGCCTGCGTGTTGTGTGGTGACTGTATGTCGGGATGCAATCACCGGGCAAAGAATACAGTATTGATGAACTATCTGCCTGACGCTAAGTATCATGGAGCCGAGATTTACACACGGGTCGCCGTTCACTCGCTTGAACGGAAAGCAGAGCGCTGGTTGGTGCATTATCAGGTCTTGAGCGAAGGGCGCGCGAGCTTCGCTGCGCCGGAAGCATTCGTCAGCGCGGACATCGTGATTCTCGGCGCGGGGACGTTCGGCTCGACCGAAATTCTGCTGCGCTCAAAAGTGGACTGACCCCGAAATGGTGGACACAGAAATTATCCGCTAGATTGAATGAACGAGGGGATCAGGAAAATGAAAAGACGAAAGCAGTACACAGATGAGCTTCGGCATGAGGTGCTGCGGATGGCGGAGAACACGGAAAAGCCGATCCGGGAACTGGAAAAGGATCTGGGTTTATCGCAGGGACTGATCCGCCAATGGCAGCAGCGCTATCGCGCCGATGAAGCAACAGCGACGCTACAACCGAGCAGTGAACGGGAAGCGGAAGCGGAGATGCGCCGGTTGAAGCGTGAACTGGAGATCGTCACGCAAGAAAGGGACATCCTAAAAACATATACTGAGGTTGTCAGCAAACAGTAGGCATCGAATGCTGTCCATGCTGGAGACCTCAGGTGCTAAAATGGGAGAAACTCATCCCTCGCTTTAAATGAGGCTCCTGCTGCTGACCTCGGATAGTCAGGCGACCCAGGTCTTCGCACGGGAGCAGCGCCCATGAAGTACCGGTTTATCGGGGAGTGTCAAGAAACTGGTGTAAATGGTCCCCGGTCGTCAAAACGATAAGCGATCCTCGAAACGAATAGCCAGCTGGTTCAAGATCAGCGGCCAGTTGAAGATCGGTCCTGCCCATTTGCGCTGGATGTCCTGGGTGAC
>JBBSPQ010000423.1:0-3408 GCA_038258585.1 Pseudomonadales bacterium | reverse complement strand
TAATATTGATGGTCTCTGCGCTTGAAAAAAACCGTGAAATTCACTACTATTCGCGGCATTTGTGAAACCGCTGCAAACCCGGAAAGCCCTGTGCTTTTCGTTTCTATCATTTAATTTGGATTCTCTCCCCATTTCTGAGGGAGAATTTTTATTATTATCAATGCTCAGGAGATAACACGGTGAGTGAAGACGGTACTGATTCTGGCCGCAGACGTTTTTTATTGGGGTCTACCTCCGTTGTAGGGGTTGCTGGAGTAGTGGGCGCCGCAGTGCCCTTCATTGGATCGTGGAGCCCCAGCGCTAAGGCGCGAGCTGCCGGTGCGGCTGTCAAGATTGATATCAGCAGCATTGAAGACGGCGCCATCCTTGGGCCTATTCCTGCATGGCGTGGCAAACCTATTTTCGTGGTCAAGCGAACGGCTGCCTCTTTGGCTGCACTGTCAGAAGTAGAAGACCGCTTGCAGGATCCGGAATCCACAAAGCCTGAGCAACCTGAATACGCCACTAACGAGTACCGCTCACGTGAGCCCGAAATCCTTGTGCTGGTCGGTTTGTGTCCGCATCTGTTCTGTTCGCCCACACCACATGTGGAACTTCGGGCTGAATCTTGGGACCCGCAGTGGAAAGGCGGGTTTTTCTGCCCCTGCCACGGTTCGAGATTTGACCTTGCAGGTCGCGTGTACGAAGGCTCTCCTGCGTCAAGAAACATGCAGGTGCCGCCCTACTACTACGAGTCTGACAATGTGATTGTAATTGGTGAAGATGGGGTGAACGCATAATGAGCGAAGTGAAAAAGAGTGGCAGAATCGTCTCTTCACTGGCCGGCCTAAGAGACTGGACCAACGATCGTCTTCCCATCGTGACCGCTTGGGAAAAGCATATGAGCAAGTACTATGCTCCCAAGAACTTCAACTTCTGGTATTTCTTCGGGGTTCTGTCCTTGATGGTACTGGTGATGCAGTTGCTGACAGGCGTCTGGCTCACCATGAACTATACCAACAGCGCCGATGCAGCATTTGCCTCCGTTGAATACATCATGCGTGATGTGGAATGGGGTTGGCTGTTGCGCTACCTGCACTCCACAGGGGCTTCCGCCTTCTTTATCGTTGTCTACCTACACATGTTCCGCGGTCTTATGTACGGTTCTTACAAGAAGCCACGTGAGCTGGTATGGGTATTCGGCATGGCGATCTACTTGGTGCTGGTGATCGAAGGTTTCATGGGCTACGTACTGCCATGGGGTCAGATGTCCTACTGGGGTGCCAACGTAATCGTGTCTCTGGTCGGGGCTATTCCGGTGATTGGAGAGGACCTGCTGGTCTGGGTGCGTGGTGACTATCTGATCTCTGGTGCCACTCTGAACCGTTTCTTTGCCCTGCACGTTGTGGCAATGCCGATCGTATTGCTAGCTCTGGTCGTGCTTCACCTGTTGGCTCTGCACGAAGTGGGATCCAATAACCCTGACGGTATCGAGATCAAGAAGAACAAAGGCCCGGATGGTATTCCTCTGGACGGTGTTCCGTTCCACCCTTATTACACCGTGCACGACTTGGTTGGCATTGTGGTATTCCTGTTCGTGTTCTGCTTCGTGGTGTTCTTCGTCCCAGAAATGGGTGGATATTTCCTTGAGCACGCCAACTTCCAGGAAGCTGATTCCCTTAAGACGCCTGAGCACGTACCGCCAGTCTGGTACTACACACCGTTCTATTCCATGCTGCGTGCCGTTACCGTGCCATTGTTCGGTATCGATGCCAAGTTCTGGGGTCTGATCGTGATGTTTGGTGCGATCTGCATTCTGTTCGTGGTGCCTTGGCTGGACCGCAGTCCGGTTAAGTCGATCCGTTACAAAGGCTGGGGTTCACGCATCGCGTTGCTGGCCTTCACGGTAGCGTTCCTGATTCTGGGCGTACTTGGCACACTATCTGTGAGCCCTGCACGTACTGCACTGGCACAGGTGATGACAGTCGTTTACTTCGGTTTCTTCTTCCTGATGCCTTGGTATACAGCGAGAGAGAAATGTTCGCCAGAGCCACTGCGCGTCACTGGCCGCTGGATTACCTGGAAACAACTGATCATTACGCTGGCATTGCTTGCTGCTCTGGTGGTTCTGCCATTGAAAGCGGTTGCTTCTGAAGCCGGTGTTGAACTTGATCACGTGGAAGTGGACGTAGGCAATCAGGAATCACTGCAAAGTGGTTTCAAGTATTACGTGAACTACTGCGCGGGTTGTCACTCACTGCAGTACGCACGCTACGAGCGCACGGCGAATGATCTCGGTATTCCAGTAGAACTGGTTATGGACAACCTTATTTTTAACGACAGCCAGATCGGCGATCTCATGGCCAACTCTATGTCTGCCGACAATGCCAAGAACTGGTTCGGCGCTGCACCACCCGATCTGACTCTGATCGGTCGTGTTCGCAGCCCGGAATGGTTGTATACCTATCTGCGTTCTTTTTACTCCGATGACTCCCGTCCTTGGGGCGTGAACAACATGGTGTTCCCGAACGTGGGTATGCCAAACGTGATGCACGAACTGCAAGGCGACGTCGTCTGTGCTGGAGAAGCAGAGCATTGCGAGCTGGAGCATGTTGCAGGTACTGGCAGCATGGCGCCCGAGGAGTTCGACGGCGCGGTCGCCGATCTCGTGAACTTTCTTTACTACGTTGGCGAGCCAATACGTGCGAAACGTGAACGCATGGGATTCTTTGTTCTAGGCTTTCTGGCAATCCTGTTTGTGTTTGTCACACTGCTGAACCGCGAATACTGGAAAAAGATTCACTGAGTTTAGGAACTTCTGGTTTGAAACCCTCATGGTTTACAGTCAGGGTTTTATAATCAGTGTTTGAAAGTTAGTGTATTTAAAATTATTCAGTTGAATAAGTCAGCTAATCTGAGAATTGAGGTTTAGAGTATGGGTGTGGTCGCAAAACGTTCGTCAATGACGTTCTATTCCGATGGTGCAAGTCAGTACAGTCATCGGGTCAGAATTGTCTTGGCCGAGAAAGGAGTGACAGTCGAGACTATCGATGTTGATCCCGATCGCAAACCAGAGGATCTTGCCTCTCTCAACCCGTACAACAGTCTGCCTACGCTGGTGGATCGTGATTTGGTGTTGTATGAAGCTAATATCATGATGGAATATCTGGATGAGCGCTTTCCTCATCCACCGTTGTTTCCTGTGTATCCTGTAGCAAGAGCGCAGAGTCGTCTGTGGACGTATCGCATTCAGCGTGACTGGTGTGCATTGGTTGATTTCATCATGGCGGGAAAGGGAACTGCAGCAGAGTTGGATAAGGCTCGCAAAGAGCTGCGAGAAAGTCTTACTTCGATTGCCCCCATCTTTTCTGAAAAGCCTTATTTCATGAGTGATGAATTCACTATTGTGGATTGTTGTGTCACGCCTAT
>JBBSPQ010000422.1:0-3410 GCA_038258585.1 Pseudomonadales bacterium | reverse complement strand
TTGCAGCACAACCTGACTCTTGAATTGTGGGGTAAACTTGCGTCGCTTGTTCATGTGACCTGTCCCTTTCATGGACTATGATACTGCATTTAGTACCGTGTCCAATCTCAGGGGGTCACTTCATACTTTATGATTCCTAATATAATAAAAATCTGAAGGCTTCAACCATAGGCAACATTAACACAGAAAGAAAAATCTGTAAGGTTCAAAGGTTTGAAAAATTTCCTTAGGTTTCCCCGTAAAAATTCTATTGGGTTTGAAAAAAGTTCAGGCCTAAAAACCTTGCAGCGCTTAGCAAGGTTTTTGTTAGTGCTTTGCTCGCAATTTTTAGGGTAATAAAGATTGACTTCGATGTTTAAGGCCATATAATCCAAATTAACGAATCATAACATTGTAACCTTCGTTTAAAGATAATGATGAATTCGCAACCGCATACAGTCTCCATTGCAGCCCTCCGCTGATTTTGTGTCAGGTGCTACCTAGCGAGAGTATTCGCACTACCGAATCAGGCAGCAAACCTGGTTTAGAGAAATCATTTCTCGCATCTATTCGCTTTGCTGAGAAACAGAGTGAAATTCGTCTCGTTTCTCACAGCATTTCCTTGATTGCATTTGTATGACCCAGGGATGACCTGTAAAAAGGGTTCATCTGATGTATTTCGATTTTTTAGGTATCAAACAACCGACTTTCTATTTATTAGGAGATGTCTCAATGCTAAACGAAAGTACTACCACAACGGCGGACAGCATCGAGCCACCAAGGCAGGAAGTGAAACAACCAGTACTCTCGATTATTGTCCCAACACGCAATGAGGCTAAAAACGTCGAGCCGCTCCTGAAGCGGATCTCAACAGCCATCCCGGCGCTCCCTATCGAAGTCATTTTTGTCGATGATAGTACCGACAACACCGCCGAAGTCATCGCAAAAGTGAAAGCTCAATTCCGCTTTGATGTTCAGGTCATCCACCGTCCGCTTGAACGGCGTAATGGCCTCGGCAACGCCGTCGTCGAAGGTATGAAAGCCGCCAAATCGGAATGGGTTTGTGTAATGGATGGCGATCTACAGCATCCACCGGAAGTCATCCCCTCCTTGCTGGATACGGCCCGTACCAAGCAGGTTGACCTCGTTGCGGCCAGTCGATTAGCCGATGGCGGTGGTGTTGATGGTTTAAGCCGGCGCAGAGAGCTGGTTTCACGCACACTGGCCTTTGGGTCAAGGGCATTGTTCCCCCACGAACTGGCAAATGTCAGCGACCCACTGACTGGATTTTTTGTCTTCCGCCGCTTGTCAGTCAATCCGGACATCCTCGAACCGAAGGGTTTCAAAATCCTGTTGGAGATCCTTGTTCGCTGTCCAAAGCTGAAAGTTACCGAGCTGCCCTTCAAATTTGCGGAACGCAATGCAGAAAAAAGCAAAGCGAATGTGAAGCAGGTTGTCTCACTGTTCGAACAGCTTCTGGGGCTGCGCCTGAAATCGTATGCCTACCTTGCCAAGTTTGTAACCGTTGGCGGCACTGGCATCCTTGTCAACAGCTTCTTCGAATTCCTATTCACTGGCGTATTTGGTATCAACTATCTCATTTCAGCCGTGTTCTCTACGCAGGGTTCCAGTCTGTGGAATTTCTTCTGGACGGAAAAATGGGTCTTTAAGGATCGCCGTGCCAACCGAAAGGATTACTGGCGACGCTTGGCTGCTTTCATGGCTATCAGTAATGTGAGCCTGCTGATCCGGGCGCCGATTCTGGCATTCTTTGTGACTTCACTCGGCATGCACTACTTGTTCGCAAACTTCCTGAGCCTCGTTTTGATGACCGTCGCACGTTTTGCAATTTCCGACCGATATATATGGACAGGTGTTACCAAAGTGAAAAAGACCTACTACTATAACATCCACGACATTATCAAGATTCGTTCGGTACAGCGCCTACCCGAACTGGGCTACTTCCTCACCGAACAGCCCATTGACAAGCCTGATTTCGATGTTCGTGTGGATCGTAACCTCGCGAACTTCCGGCAGAAGAATTCAATCGTATATCACGAAGTGTTTGGCCGGTTTGGTTTCGATGTCCTAATCAACCGGGGCGAAGAACACACCGAAGTCATTGCATCGCCTCTGGTGGGCATTTCCCCCCACGTCCTTTACACCAACGTCGTCGAGCCGCTGCTCCGCTGGGCGTTCGTCCGTAAAGGTTATGCCCTGATGCACGGAGCCTGCATCTCCTTTGATGGACAGGCACTCTTTATTACAGCGCGAACGGATACTGGGAAGACGACGACGATCCTCAACCTGATTCGCAATAATCGCCAGTCGATCAACTTCCTTTCCGATGATATGACCATCTTCAGCCGCAGCGGCGAAGTGATGAACTATCCCAAGCCGCTGACCATCAGTCAGCACACGGTTCAGGCCATTGGCGGCGCACCTCTCTCAAAAACGGAACGCGCTTTCCTGAAAATTCAAAGCCGACTTCACTCCCGCGAAGGCCGTCGTATGGCGATGTGGTTAACCGAAGGCAATTTCCCTGCCGCAACATTGAATGCCATTGTGCAGTTTATTGTGCCGCCTCCGAAATACATGGTTGATAAGCTGGTTCCTGGCGCTCAGTTCCAGAAACGCGCACAACTCGCCTTGATCGCTGTGATTGAGCGCGGCCCGGACCGCGTGATGGATCTCGACGAGCGGAAGAAAGTGGACACCCTGCTTGCCAATGCCGAAGACGCCTACGGTTTCCCGCCTTACCCGGCAATTGCAAATGCTCTGAGCAACTGGAACGGGGAAGACTTGCACGTGAAAGAACGTGAAGTCGTTGCAGCGGCCATTAACCTGCTTCCAGCAGTGCAAATCGCCAGCCCGCGCTACGACTGGTACAAAACTTTACCTACGCGACTGCAGGCGCTGGAGCCTAAGCAACCAGTTGTTCTGGTGCCCGCAGTTCAAGCCTAGTAACAGCCCTCCCGGATTGAACAAGGAATGTCTGCAGACATTCCTTGTTCAATCTCTTTTTTTCACTGTAATGCATATGTGATGTAAGGCTGGATCAACGGAGTTTATTTCAGTGGCAAGTTTGCGACGGGTAACGACCAGTACGAACGATATAGCACTTTACCGTGCCCTTCCTCTTGAGAAAGTCTTTTCAAGGACACTGCTGCATTACATCGTTCTAGCACTCGTCATTGGGCTGGCTGTTACGTTGCGCGTCGCCGACTTGAACGCAGTTGGCTACAACAGTGACGAAGCTGTTTATGCAGGGCAAGGTGCGGCATTAGCTCAAGTCCCGATCCTTAAAGACCTTTTCCCCATTTTTCGCGCTCATCCATTATTATTTCAATCGATCCTCGCGCTTTCCTATCATTTCGGCCCCTATGATGTGACTGGGCGCTTTCTTGCTGCCGCTATTGGCATAGGAACCG
>JBBSPQ010000421.1:0-3411 GCA_038258585.1 Pseudomonadales bacterium | reverse complement strand
CTCTGGGCAGCCGACAGCGGGAGTGTCGAAGGAAGTGAGCCGAACCCACCACGTTCATATTCCATTTGCAGGAGCAAGTTGGGCGCAAGAATGAACATGACGGCGCTGCCTTGCAAAATTTTGAGGTCGTCTTCGTTTTCGATACCCAGGTTCGCAACTAGATTCTGCGGGTTGGAAACGAGGCTGAACGCGCCTGCCCAGTTGATATTGAAATGGTGGATAAAGTCCCCGTTGAAAGTAACGGTCACGACTTTCAGCGCAATCAAGGCTTCTGCGGCGCGGGTAAGTCTCATTTGCAAAGCGCGAACCAGCAATGTTTCCAGAATGTCAGGTTGATTCTGGGTCAGCGATGAGAGGGTATCTAGCCAGTCGTCGAGATGGGCCAAATCGACTGAAGTCAGGCTATTCAGGTCTACCCCCGCCTGCGCAAGAATTTCTGGGAGGGGAGGGTGCTGATCAGCCTGCACCGCAGATTTTAAGGCGTTGATGATTATTGCAAGAAATTCCGCCATATGTTTACCCAATCACCAGCATATTCAAAACATTGAATGAGAAATGCAATCATTGGTGCAGCGAAAGTTCGCCAAAAAAGAGTGATCAGCCTGGATGCGGCGGGTGTGGATCGGTGTTTTTCAGGAAAGTACCCGGCTGCTTTCCTGAGGAGGGGGCTCGATGAGTCGAAGGTGGACGGTGATGGTTGGAGTTACTGGCTGATACTATGCCAGTCTATATGAGCAGGGGAATAGGAGTCACCTGCCAAAAGATAGGACTTTGCCAAACTAGGAAAGCAAGTTCAGTTGTCGAGCCTGAGCGAGGAGCTGAGTGCGGCTGCTGACCCCTAATTTGCTGAAGATTTCGCTCACATACCACTTGATGGTGCCGGGAGTGAGGACGAGTTGTTCGGCAATCGCGCGATTGGAAAGTCCTTCGGCAATCAGTTGCACAATTTCCAGTTCGCGCGACGTCAGCGGATTGAGCACGGCAGAGGGTGCCGTCTGGCTTAAATCGGCAATTGCGGCGTCGATGGTGCTTTCCAGATTCAGGGATCGACCGTCTTCGATGGCCTTTGCAAACTGGGAAGGCGACAGTTTCGCTTGGAGCGCATCAAGATGATCGTGCAGGGTCTCGCGTTCCTGGTTTAGACGGGCGAACTGACGTTCAAGGAGCGCGAAAATTTCTACCGCCTGAATGTTAACCCCTTGCAGCATCATCAGCTTGCCGTAGTCAATCAGAGTATAGAGGTTATGACCTTTTAGATGGAGCTGAGTCGCGACTGTAAACGCAAGCAGCAAACAGCGTCGTGCTTCAGAAACGTCTCCGAGCATCAGCGAAAGTTGGGCGATTTCTCGAATGGCCTTGATTACCCCCCAATGAATATCGAGTTCCGTATACAGTAAGTGCGCTTCCTGAAAGAGACGCCGCGCTTCCGCAAATTCACCAATTTTTTTTAGGATTTCACCGCGAAAAACGGCTGCGTTCGCTTGATCCCAGGGGGTTTCTCGTTCTCTCGCAAGTGTGATAGCCGCTAAAGTCGCTCTTTCGGCAGCGGTCAGGTCACCTTGCGCCATAAACGTTACCCCCAACCAACCGAGTGTCGTCACGATGCCCGATTGATTTCCCAGCTCATCATAGAGATCGAGGCTGGCTTGAAAGCAAGCCTGCGCTTCCTGAATGCGGCCTTCCCAGAAGCGCAGCGATGCGCCCATTCGATACAGGCAGAACGCAATATCCTGGCGAGCATCCATATTGCGAAGGATCGCCAATGCCCTTTCCAGCATCATCATTGCCTGATTATGCCGATCAAGGTTGTCGGACATCGAACCGTAGATCGTCAATATTCTCCCGAGGAAAAGATTGTTATCCAGTTCATTTGTGTTCATGCGGACGATGGTGACCAGCTTACCAAAAAGCTGTTCACACTCATGAAAACGGCTCCCTGTGTCGTAAAAAAACCAGATGCTGTAGAGAGATTTGCTGAAGCGCACATCGTGGCTGTGATTGGCTACCCAGTGGAGTGCCAGATGGATATTTTGAAGATCGGCTTCGATCCATTGAAGGGCATCTTTTTGATTCTTGTCTTGCAGTTCAGCTTCCACGCGTTCCAAGAAATTCAGATAGTACTGGCAGTGAAGATCTCGCACTTGAACAGAGTCATCGGCAAACTGTCGAAGCTGATCTTCGGCATACTGCCGCAGGAGTTCGTGGATTTTATAGCGACCGCCTCTTGCATCGCGGCGCACCCACGAGCAGTCAACCAGCACATACAGGAGATGGGGCGTAGCCCCTGTAATACTTTGGAGAGCATCCAGCGTAAAGCCGCCGCGAAAAACGGATAAGCGTCGAAAGATGGCCTGTTCAGCCTCCGTGAGTTTTTCCCAGGAAGTATTTAGGACAGCACGCATACTGCGGTGGCGCTCTGGGACCGCCAGCGTGAAGGTCTCCAGGATATCCAGACCGCGTTGCAGTTCAGTGAGTATGTCATGGCAGGAAAGCGTTCGGATCCAGGAAGCGGCAAGTTCAATTGCCAGCGGCATGCCTTCGAGGAGCGCACAAATACGTACCACATCTGCCGCTTCATTTTGCAAAACGAATCCCGGATAAAGTCTGTTCGCCGTTTCAACAAACAATTCCACCGCGCTGTAAGACTCTAGGGCGTGGTCTTGTTCATCACTCGGATACGCGAGACCCCCGACATGCAAAACATGTTCAATATCAAGATTCAGTTGCTCACGGGCGGTGATAATTTGTTGGATGCCTGGTGCGCGGGCAGCAATTTCCTTTACGAGTTCACCGGCTTGAGAGAGATGTTCGAAGTTGTCGAGCAGCAGCACAGCATCAAAAGTGGCGAGAAAATTGAGCAATTGTTCTTTCGGCTCTTCCCAGGTTTCAAAGCGAAAATTGAGTGCTTCTGCCACTGCACCAATGACTTTGTCAGATGAAGTGAGCGGTTGCAATGAAACAAAATAAACAGCGTAGTGATACTTCTGGGCCAGAAAAGCGGCAGCTTCTGTTGCCAAGCGTGTCTTACCAATCCCTCCTGGGCCAACTAAAGTCAGCAAACGGCAAGCTGGGTCAATTATTTGGCTCAGAATTTCTGCAATTTCATGGGTTCGTCCGACAAACGAAGCGATTTCAACGGTTTGGACAAACGAGCGATTTTGATACTTGTTCTTCTGATCAGGAATCACAGAGGAATCATCAAACATCTGGAACACCTAATAGATTCTGTTTGTCTCGATTTATAATGTATCATTTACGTCTAGGTGTAACAAGTCAGAGCATTAGTTTTGCGTATATTACAAGAGTAAATTTTATAGGAGTGTATGTCATCGAAGAAAGTGGGACACAAATGGAAGTTAGCGAAGAGACACTTAGTCCTAGTGGTCAGATCGATTAGATTTTAGAGAACTT
>JBBSPQ010000420.1:0-3415 GCA_038258585.1 Pseudomonadales bacterium | reverse complement strand
TTCCTTGAAAATCGCCGTAAGGCTAGTATTTATTTGCAGAAAGGTGTCAGTGTCACTTCCCAGCGGTTTTTCGATGACGATACGCATATTCGGGCGCACCAGTCCTACCGCCCAGAGCGACTGACAAATGGGGGCAAAAATTGCGGGAGGGGTGGCAAGGTAAACAATCAAATCGCGGCTGGAGTCGGTCAGCACTTCCGAGCGCAATTTCCCCAAACCCGCTTCGCTGGTTGCGTTCACCTCAAAATGCTGAAGTCGCTTTTTAAAGCGCTGCCAAGTCTTGTCGTCCACGCCTTCACTGGCAAGATAAGTATCCAGCTTCTCTTTCACCCTGCCGGCAAATCCGCCTTCAGGCGCCGAGGTGCGTGAGACGCTGACCACCCGCACACAAGACGCAAGTCGACCGTCCAGATCGAGATGGTAGAGGGCCGGGTATAACTTTCGAAATGCGAGATCGCCGTCGCCACCAATAATCAGAATGTCACAAATCATGCAGGGTTCCACGTTTCGTTGTAAGGGGGCTCTTAAGCATTTGTGCCTGAGCAGTGGATGTTAAGCAACTCTCTTGCCAGATTGTGTGACATTAGTCGAAAGAATCAGGAGCAACTCATTTTAACCTGCCTGAATCCGGTGTTGAAAAATTTAGTAAGCTAGCTTATTATATGCTTCATTATGAAACCCGACTTTGATCAGAGCATTGGATTTGCGATTCACGACGTAGCGCGACTATTGCGTTTCTGTTTCGACCGCCAGTCCCAGGAAATAGGATTCACCCGCGCGCAGTGGTCGGTGCTTGCCCACCTCCACCGCTCCAATGGTGTGCAACAGAATGTGCTGGCGCGCTTGATGGACATCAAACCCATTACGCTCGCCCGGCATTTGGATCGACTCGAAGTAGATGAGTGGATTGAACGCCGGGATGATCCCAACGACCGCCGCGCCAAGCGCGTGTTTATTAATCCAAAAGCAGAACCTGTCATCGAAAAACTGACCGTCCTTAGCCAGAAAGTTCGAAAGCAGGCAATGGCAGGTATCAGCGCAGAGCGCGAAGCCATGTTCATGGAAGTACTTGCTGATATGCGCAATAACCTATGCGAAGCAGATCAAAAGAGTTGTTCCAACAACCCAAAGAATTGAAGTACTTGAACCACATCGAACGTAATTCAGTGAGGAAAATCGAAGTGAACATGAAACGAATGACCGGCAAATCCCTGATCCGTCACCTGATGCTGTTGATCCTTGGTCCGGCTGTGGTGGTGGGCGTCGGTGCATGGTTTTATCTGCATGGCGGGCGCTATGTCAGCACTGACAATGCCTATATCAAACACGACATCATCTCGGTCAGCAGCGAGATCACCGGGCGCCTTGTGGAAGTATTTCCTAGAGAAAACCAGAAAATCACTAAGGGCCAGCTGCTGTTCCGCATTGACGATCAACCTTATCGCATTGCGCTTGCCAAGGCTGAGGCTAACATCGCGAATGTGCGCGCCAATATTGAAAGCGAGAAGGCAGCCTACATCAACACCCGCATGGATATCAGCAAGGCGACGACCGATCTTGATTTCCGCTTCAAGGAAAAAGAACGCATCAGCAAGCTGCTGGACAGCCACTCGATTCCACAGGCGCAATTCGATCAAGCCGAATACGCCTGGATGAGCACCGAGAACGAACTGGAAACCAAAAAACAGGAACTGCGCGCCGCCAAAGCACGCCTGATCGACCCTGAGATGGCGACGGAGCAACATCCCCTATTTCTGCAGGCAATGGCGGAGCTGGAAAAAGTAAACCTAGATATCAGCCACCTTGAGATCCGTTCTCCCGCTGACGGCATCGCTGTGAATCTCGACCTGCATGTCGGCGAATATATCATCGCGGGATCGCAGCTGTTCAGCTTAGTAGACACCAGCGCTGTGTGGCTTGAAGCGAACTTCAAGGAAACTGATCTGACTTGGGTTCGCCCTGGCCAATCCGTGACCGTTACAGTGGACGCCTTTCCCGACCAGGAATGGGAGGCAGTGGTTGATGGCATTACGCCAGCGACTGGCTCCGAATTCTCCTTGCTTCCCGCGCAGAACAGTTCAGGAAACTGGATCAAGGTCGTCCAGCGCATCAAGGTCAACATAGCGCTGCAGGATTACGACGCTGCCTTTCCCCTGTCCGCCGGCATGAGCGCGATCGTGAACATCGACACTGGTCGTACCCGCACCATGCCATGGGTCGCATCGGCATCGAACTGAGCTGAGTCAGGAGACCTGCAATGTCTACAAATGCTGGCACAGCTCCAGCCGCAACTACAACTACAACTGCAACTAGTAATACGGAAGTCCCGTTTCGTGGCCTGATCACATTGTGCATCATGCTCGCGACGATCATGCAGGTGCTGGATACCACTATTGCCAATGTTGCCCTGCCGCATATGCAGGGCAGCCTTTCAGCGACCCAGGAGCAAGTTACCTGGGTGTTGACCTCCTATATCGTCGCCTCCGCGATCATGACACTGCCCACCGCCTGGCTCGCCGGCCGATTCGGGCGCAAGCGCGTCTTTCTTTTCACTGTCGGCGGTTTCACACTGACGTCCATCCTCTGCGGGATGGCCACCTCAATTGAACAGATGGTGATGTTCCGTATTCTTCAGGGTTGTTGTGGCGCCGCACTAGTTCCTCTGGCACAAGCCACGATGCTCGATATCAACCCGCGTGAAAATCACGGCAAAGCCATGGCCATGTGGGGCATGGGCGTCATGATTGGCCCCATCCTTGGCCCTACGCTGGGTGGCTGGCTGACTGAATCGTACAACTGGCGCTGGGTGTTCTACATCAACTTGCCGCTGGGCATTATTGCTTTCTTGGGGATGCTATTCTTTATGCCCGATTCGAAGCGCTCGGATCGTCCTTTCGACAAATTCGGATTTTTTATGCTCAGTGTCATGATCGGCGCGGCCCAGCTTTTGATGGACCGGGGCGAACACGAAGGCTGGTTTACCTCCAACGAAATCCTGCTCTACTGCGCATTGGCCGGTTCTGCCTTGTGGATGTACGTGATTCACACACTGCGAGCAGAACATCCATTCTTGTCGCCCGCGCTGTTCCGCGACCGCAATCTGATGACCAGTCTCATTTTCATCTTCTTCATTGGCATCATTCTGCTGGCTACTATGGCCCTTCTGCCTCCTTACATGCAGAACCTGATGGGCTACCCGGTCCTCGACGTCGGCATGCTGATGGCACCGCGCGGCATGGGCACCATGGCCGCAATGATGATCGTCGGGCGTCTCAGTAATTCAGTCGATGCTCGTGCGCTTATTCTGTTTGGTCTGAGCTGCACTGCGGCATCCCTTTATGAAATGACCAGCTTCAGTACCTTCGTGCCGCCGCACATGCTGATCTGGACTGGCGTCCTGCAAGGGTTCGGTCTC
>JBBSPQ010000419.1:0-3420 GCA_038258585.1 Pseudomonadales bacterium | reverse complement strand
CAGTCCTTGGGAGGATGGAAGCTACGAAGTGGTAAATGGTCAAGTGTATTACGATGGCAATCCTATTTCAATCAAAAATCAACCTCCTCCGAATATTAAAAACATTGAAAGGAAAACAGCAAACGAATATATGCACCTTGTTTACGGACTTGGCATCGGGGCCGAGAAACCAAATAAAATATACAAAGGCTGGATTCAAATAACAGATGAGGATTTTCATAACCTACCTTATGATTCTTATTTCGGTATGGACTTTGGATTGCTGAGCAACCTGTCGGGAAATAATCAGAGCGCTGGTACAGAGGAGATGTCCCCCGAACAGCAGGAGCTTGCAGATTTCGTGTCGCTTGTGCTCGCCGATACAGAAGACACCTGGAGCGACATATTCGCCAGTCAGAATGGGCGCTACGCTGAGCCAACGCTGGTGCTGTTCACTGGAGTGGTGAATTCTGCCTGCGGTCAGGGGCAAGCCGCCATGGGCCCGTTCTACTGCCCGGCGGACCGCAATGTCTACATCGACTTGTCATTCTATGACGATTTACGTAGTCGCCACGGCGCAGCGGGTGACTTCGCGCAGGCCTATGTTATTGCGCATGAGGTGGGACATCATGTGCAAAACCTCACGGGAATTTCCAATGAGGTCAGTTCACAGATGCGCGGACTTTCCGCAACACAATCGAATCAGTTGTCGGTCCGACAAGAACTGCAGGCAGATTGTTTTGCAGGTCTGTGGGCGAACCATGCCAATCGATCGCGACAAATACTGGAGGCAGGAGACATTGAAGAAGCGTTGACAGCGGCTGGCGCCATTGGCGATGACCGATTACAACGGGAAGGTAGCGGGCGTGTCCAACCCGAAACTTTCACTCACGGGACCTCAGAGCAGCGCATCCGTTGGTTCAATCGTGGGCTGGAACAGGGGACAATCGAAGCCTGCGATACGTTTGCAGCGGGGGCGCCTTAGCGATTGTTTGTATTAATTTGATTCCGGTTGCAGCAGATCCGACTCGGGGTCTGCCGCTTTTTCCTTGTTGATTTCGTCGTCGATATGACTCTCATTGGCGACATCGGCGTTCTTGTCAATATGAGCTGGCGGCTTGGTTTCTGGAATTGCGGCAGAGCGGGCTTCGTTCATCAATTCCAAGGTTCCAGCCTTGTTTGCCGAATTGTCCAAACCGGAAGAGGTGACACGTCCCCCTTCAATCCTTAGTCGATATATTGGCTCAGGCATTTCGAAGTTAGCCGAGTCGAATGCTTCTTTAATGTTCTTGATCGCCTCGCTTCTTACCTTGCCGAAGTCATACAGTGCCTGATCTGTCCATGCCATCATGGTAAGCACCACGTTGGAATCGCCTAACGTTTTGATCAGACAGTTTTCCGGCGGATCCGTAATCACGCCAGGGGTTGCACGCAGCGTCGCCTTTGCTAGGGTGATGGCAGACTTGATATCGACACCCGTGTCGATTCCTACCTCGAAGGTAAACCGGCGTTTGGAATTGCGCGAGTAGTTGAGAATGTTGCCCTTGTAAACCGTGGCGTTGGGGATGCGGATATGATTGCCATCCAACGTCATCAAAATGGTTTCGCGCGATGTCAGTTTTACGACCTTGCCCTCGTTCCCTTCGATGACAATGTGATCTTTGGGATCGAAAGGCTGGCGGATACTCAGCAATATGCTGGCGATGAAATTTTCGACCGTATCGCGAATCGCAAATCCGATGGCCAGACCGAAAATGCCAGCTGCGCCCAGGATCGTGCCGAGAAGAGCGGTGGCATCAAGAATTTCCAACGCCAGAATAAAACCGGCAAAAAGAACTGCGATTCGCGCTATCTGTTTTAACAGTGTCTGTAAAAACGGATTTTTGCTGATGCGCCGATACATGCTATCGCGGCTGACGATTAGACGGGACAACAACCAGAAAAGAGTCAGAACACCGATGGCAATAAGAAGTAACGGAAGCCGTGCGATCAAATCGTTCAAGCGTTGCCGAAGGTTATCCCACACACCAGTTAGCCGTTCGGACACGTTGTCACGTATTTCAATATTGTCCTGTATTCCCTCCGCATCCTGCACGAGACCCGCAAAAGTGAGTGCTTGGTCGCGAGCTTCAATCGTGTAGGTGTCACCACTGAGCACAATTTGTCCGTCCGCTACCTCGACGTCAACTTGTCGTAATCCGTCCGTATTAGAAAAGAGTGATTCGAGCCTGCTCTGAATGATCGCATCACTGTCCGGCGGGGCATCATCGGGGAGTGTTTGCGCAATAATCGACGTACTTAATAGCAGAAGTAAGACGCTTGTCAGTGTGCAGGCGAGAGTGCAGAATTTCCAATTTTTCCGTGTATGCATGAGCCGGTTCCATCTGATTGGCGTGGACAGGAGTTATCAACACAGGTTAGCTTAAAACCGCAATTTGCGGGGGATTAGTCGTCTGAAAAGTGAACTCGGTACCGGATTGCAAAGTGATGATTTAGAGCAATAACGAGCGCTCGGTTTAAGGAAGGAAAAGTTATGGAAGTCAAGAGAGTGGAGCACGGAGGGGTGGAGTATGCGTTGGTGGTCGCGCTACGTGAGAGGGTCTTGCGAATTCCACTTGGATTAACTTTTTCCGAACGAGAGCTCGATGCCGAACGTGATCAGATTCATTTCTCTCTGTATCAAAATGGTGCGTTAGTCGCTTGTCTTGCTGTCGTGCGGGTGGACGAAAAAACCCGCAAAATTCGACAAATGGCTGTATGTCTTGATCGACAGCGAAAGGGATTCGGGCAAACCTTGCTTAAATGTGTGACTGAGATACTAAAAGTTGAAGGGGTCAATAGGCTAAGTTTGCACGCAAGAGAGGAAGCTGTGTCTTTCTATGAGAAGCAAGGATTCCGTCTTGCCTCAGAAAGTTTTAAAGAGGTCGGTATCCCACATTATCAAATGGTTAAAAATATCTGATTTACCCGCCGGTATAATTTGTTCGTGTAATAATTCTTTTCACTCTGTAATTAAATGTTACACATTGCGCTTTCTGAGACAAAGCGATAGCTAAATGAGTTGATT
Organism: Pseudomonadales bacterium; assembly: GCA_038258585.1. GTDB lineage: Bacteria > Pseudomonadota > Gammaproteobacteria > Pseudomonadales > Pseudohongiellaceae > UBA5078. Next base: position 374 of record JBBSPQ010000419.1, on the reverse strand, counting down.
CTATAAAGTTTACTCAACTACAATCACCAAGAATGCCAGCAGCGGGATTCCGTTGTTGGCATTCTGCTAACTAAAATAAACAGATATAGGGAGAGAAATAGCGTGAATCAACTATTCAAGCGCAACAGATCGTATTACCTGACCGCGTCCATTATGGCGGTGTCAGTGCTGGCGCTTCCTCTTAGTGTGTCGGCTCAACAAAACGAGCCTGAGGTCGAAGAAGTCGTCGTCACAGGTTCTTACATCCGTAATAGCGCTTTCGCTCAAGAAGCTAACGTCGCTACCGTATCGCAGGAAGACCTTTTTGAATCCGGTGCCCCGTCTATTGGACAATACATACGGGACCTTACCTTTACTCAGAACACCGATACCGT
>JBBSPQ010000418.1:0-3425 GCA_038258585.1 Pseudomonadales bacterium | reverse complement strand
TGGCTTAAGACTTCGAGGGAAGTATCCCCCATCCGCGCGCTATTTGGCTATTCCTAATTCGTCGTTTCGAAGTATTTCAAGCAATTTTGTGGCACTCCATCAGGGTTATCTGAGGCCAAATTCAAACCGTTGTTTGATCAGCTCAAGCATACGACGCGCCACAGTTCGTTTGTTTGCCGGTCCAAGAGCAAGTCTACCGTCGGCCCAGAGTGCCGTGGCCTCAATAGTGTCGCTGCCAAGCGTCGCACGGGCATCGTTGGCAAACAGCAGGTCTAAATTTTTGCGCTTCAGTTTCTCCAGACCGAAGTCTTCAACGGTTTCGGTTTCTGCGGCAAAGCCAACCGTGAAAGGGCGGTTGTCATGGTTGGAAACGGTGCTGATGATGTCCGGGTTTTTGATCAGGGCCAGTTCCATGGTGTCGCCTGATTTTTTGATCTTCTGTTCCGCAATCAGGGCAGGGCGATAGTCTGCGACCGCTGCTACGCCCACAAAGATGTCACATTCGGGCAGAGCAGCAAGACTAGCCTCCAACATGTCCAAGGCACTTGTTACGTCAATGCGTCTTACCCGCTCTGGTGTGTCCAGCGCGACAGGGCCACTGATAAGCGTCACATTGGCTCCCGCTGCAGCGGCCTCAGCAGCGAGTGCATAGCCCATTTTTCCGGAGCTGTGATTGCTGATGAAACGTACTGGATCGATCGCCTCCTGAGTGGGACCGGCGGTAATCGTAATATTCAGGCCGCTCAATGAGCCCGGTTCAACCAATTCAGCGCTGAGGGTTAACAGTTGCGCAGGTTCGAGCATGCGGCCAAGCCCGATATCGCCGCAGGCCTGTTCGCCGGCAGCGGGACCACACACGTTGATGCCTCTCGTCTGCAGTGTGGTGAGGTTATGTTGAGTGGCGGTGTTTCCCCACATTGCCTGATTCATCGCCGGCGCAATGGCAACGGGTGCCTTACTGGCGAGTACCAGAGTGCTGAGAATATCGTTGGCCTGACCGCCTGCAAGTCTGGCAATGAAATCGGCACTGGCTGGCGCAATTAGAATAAGGTCCGGCCAGCGGGCAAGCTCGATATGTCCCATTCCGGCTTCGGCGTCGGCATCCAGCAGTTCGGTATGGACACGATTCCCTGAGAGGGCTTGCATAGTCAGTGGAGTAATGAATTCCGTTGCCGCCTGCGTCATCACAACTCGAACTTCCGCGCCGACTTTCACGAACAGGCGTGTTAATTCCGCGCATTTATAGGCAGCAATCCCACCGGTGATACCGAGCAGAATTCGTTTGGCGCTTAAGCAGTTGGTCGACGGGGTATTCATAGTGGGGCTGGGTTGCCGTATGACAGGTAAGGTGGCAAAGACTAGCAGCAAGCGGTTGCGGATTCAATTTGCGACTCTGAAGCAATGAATAGCGTCACGCCGGAATGCAGAATTTCCATTCTTTGCTATTATCGAATCACATCCATGTGGCGCCAAGGAGGCACGAATGAGCATCAAGGATTGGCCAGAGAACGAGCGGCCACGTGAGAAACTTCTAAGTGTCGGGGCAAACCGACTGTCGGATGCCGAATTGCTGGCTATCTTTCTGCGTTCAGGAGTCAAAGGCAGCACTGCTCTTGATGTCGCCCGCACGCTTCTCAGCAAATTTGGCAATCTGACTCGCATCCTCACCGCCAATGTTGAAGAGTTCTGCCTTCAGGACGGGCTCGGTTTAGCTAAATATGTGCAGATTCAGGCAATGCTGGAGCTATCGCAGCGCCATTTGCGGGAGCAGTTGGAGGGACGAGACGTGCTGACCAGCTCGGAGCTGACCCGCGAGTATCTGCGAGCCCGCCTGCGTAACTATGAGCATGAAGTTTTCGCTTGTCTGTATCTGGATAATCAGCACAGGGTAGTGACTCTCGAAGAGTTGTTCGTCGGCACCATAGATGGCGCCGCGGTTTATCCACGGGAGGTGGTCAAACGCTGTCTTCGTAACAATGCGGCAGCGGTGATTTTCGCGCATAACCACCCCTCCGGCGTTGCCGAACCCAGTCAGGCCGACGTCTCGATCACGCAGCGCCTCAAGACTGCGCTCAACACCATAGATGTGCGCGTGCTTGATCATATTGTGGTGGGCTGCAATGATGTGGTGTCTTTTGCTGAGCGCGGGCTTATATAGAAGAAAGAATAAGAGGAAGTATCTGGTCCGTGACTGTGCGTTTTATGTTGCTATTGGCCGGCCGTTTTGGTATAAAACGCAGCTCTTTTTTTGGCAAGACAGCAGCAAGCGTTCGGAAAACGACGTAAGAGGCGGTTTGCCACCGATATTTCGGGTTCTGTAACGAGGCAAGGCAATGGCTAACGTATGTATCGTAACCGGTAAAAAACCGATTACAGGCAACAATGTTTCTCACGCGAATAACAAGACGCGTCGTCGTTTTTCACCAAATATCCACACTCACCGTTTTTGGGTGGAGTCTGAGAATCGATTTGTGAAACTCAAAGTGTCTACGAAAGGTATGCGCATCATTGACAAGAATGGTATCGACGCAGTGCTGTCTACTATTCGTGCCAATGGCGTAAAAATCTAAACTGATACCGATGGCGGTATCCTGAAACAGGTGAGCAGCAATGCGCGATAAAATCAAATTGGTGTCCTCAGCAGACACAGGACATTTCTACACAACTGACAAGAACAAGCGAACGATGCCTGACAAGATGGAGATCAAGAAGTTTGATCCTGTTGTCCGTAAACACGTTATTTATAAAGAAGCCAAAATCAAATAACCAAGCTTGGTCTGTAAAGGCCGCTGCTATCTGATTTTGTCCTTTTAAGATAAAAAGCCGTTTGCCAAAACGCCGGACCTCTTTCGCAGAGGCCCGGCGTTTGTCTTTTCGATATCAAGGGGTTTAAGCAGGCCTTTGCTTGCTCAGGTCTTTGAGAAGTTTGTTACTCGCCGACAGAGTCCTGGCATTCTCGATGAACTCTTTCTTCAGTTTTCCTACTGTTGTTGACACGGTGCCGTAGCGTTTCAGTTTGAAGAGCTTGGCAATCGCCTGCAGCGTCACGGCAGACAACTCCTGACACAGATACATGGCAACCCAGCGCGGGACATTCTTTGAACCTGGGCCTCGAGCTGCGGTGTAGATGCTGTCCTCAGAAACCTTGAATTGCGCTGCTACGGCTGTAATGATCTGTTTGCAGGACGGACGCCACTTGGCGTTGGCTCCACGTGAGACGCCTCGCACTGTTGTTGCTGCGCGTTTGGTCTTCGCTCCTTTTTTGAATTTTTCGTCACCCATAATGGACGATAGATTCTTCTTGCCGTAAAAATGGGTCAGCTCCTCATCTACGCCCTGCGCTGTGTATTCAGCAAACTGGGCAAAGCGCTTCGGACCACTGACACCAAGTTGTGCTAGCACCGCGTCACGTACCAGCCAAGCCG
>JBBSPQ010000417.1:0-3437 GCA_038258585.1 Pseudomonadales bacterium | reverse complement strand
GACCTCCACCGACACCCCTTTCCGTGACGCCCCCCTCACCATTGCAGGCAAGGATTATTCTTCGCGTCTGATTATTGGCAGCGGCAAATACACCAGTTTCCAGCAAAATCTGGATGCGCTGGTGGCGAGCGGCGCAGAAATGATAACGGTCGCAATTCGTCGCGTGAACCTCGGTCAGCACAGTGGTGAACCCAGCCTGCTCGAAGTGATTTCTCCGAAAAAGTACACGATTCTTCCGAATACAGCGGGCTGCTACAACGCGGCAGATGCAGTGCGTACATGTCGCATGGCGCGCGAATTACTTGATGGTCACAAACTGGTCAAACTAGAAGTGCTAGGCGATCAAAAGACACTGTACCCTAATGTCACCGAAACACTTATTGCAACGGAAGAGTTAGTAAAGGATGGCTTCGACGTCATGGTCTACACCAGCGATGATCCGCTGATCGCCAAGCGTCTTGAGGAAATGGGCTGTGTTGCTGTCATGCCACTGGGTGCCCCGATCGGCTCCGGGCTAGGCATTCGCAATCCCTACAATATCCGCATGATTCTGGAAAACGCAAACGTGCCCATTATTGTTGACGCGGGAGTCGGCACCGCATCGGACGCCACCATAGCCATGGAGCTAGGCTGTCATGGCGTACTGATGAATACGGCAATAGCCGAGGCCAGAGAGCCGGTTTTGATGGCATCAGCAATGAAGAAAGCGGTCGAGAGTGGTCGGGAAGCATTTCTGGCAGGCAGAATGCCACGACGCCTATATGCGAGCGCGTCCTCACCTATAGATGGGACATTCTTCTAATCGGCATTCCACCGCTTCCATCCAGACAAAAAATAGTAATTTTTACACGGTTCATTCCATGTCCATTTTGAAAACGACACCTGATACCTCTTCATCAGCCGATGATGAATCGCAAGCGGAAGTATTGCATCTTCGTACTATTCGCAGTTACGTTATTCGTGGAGGGCGCCTAACAAATTCACAGCAAAATGCGCTGGAAAACTTCTGGCCGAAGTATGGAATTGATTATACAAAGACTGCATTCGATAACGTCGCCGAGTTTGGTAGAGTCGCTCCGTTAGTAATGGAAATCGGATTTGGTATGGGCGACTCGTTGCTGGATATGGCAGAGAGCAATACAGACAAGGATTTCATCGGCGTTGAAGTGCATCGACCTGGCGTAGGTCGACTGCTGCACGAAGTTGAAACGCGCGGTCTGACGAATCTAAAAGTCTATTGCCACGATGCCAAGGAAGTACTGGAACATTGCATCGCCGACAACCGGTTGGACACGGTGCAGATCTTCTTTCCTGATCCCTGGCATAAAAAGAAACACAACAAGCGCCGCTTGGTACAATCCGCTTTTATGGCACTCGTGAAATCGAAGTTGCGTGTTGGCGGCAAAGTACATATGGCGACAGATTGGGTGCCTTATGCCGAGCATATGATGGAGGTGATGAGCGCTGCGCTTGGATATAAAAATGCGGCCGATCTCAATCAGTACAGCATTGACACTGCTCGACCACTCACCAAATTCGAGAAGCGTGGCCAGCGCCTTGGACATGCCGTTCACGATCTGATTTTTATCAAAGAGGTGTAATCCCCTCTCCGCATATCTGCGTTCTCTCTACAGACCTCATACATTGGTCGCTGTATCGACACTCCTTTTCACCTGATAGCTTTGGCTGAGGTGCTGGGGTATGCTCGACGGTCGTTACATGAGGCTCCGGGGGGAAATACATGATCAAGAGAGTACGCAATCTGTCCAGCCTATTTCTGAAAACTTCCATCAGAACGCTGGGCGGCGCATCAATTAAACCGTCGATTCTCGCGTTGGCCTTTCTATCAGTTTCAGGAAGCCTTCCTGCCGCAGAAAATCCCGGTTTGCCTCGCTCCATCGCTTGGTCCGCATACCCCACTGGCACCGGCGGCTACAGTCAAGCCGTTGCCATTGGCAGCATTCTGCGTCGTGAGTATGGTGTCAATCTTCGTGTTATTCCTGGCCGGAACGATGTCTCCAGATTGGCCACCCTACTTGCCGGACGAGTACACTTTTCAGCTGGTGGATCGGAAGCGGTATATGCGCAGGAAGGCGTGCTCAACTTTGCGGCACGAATCTGGGGCCCCCAACCCTTGCGTGCATTGTTGTCGAATTTTTCCGACAGTTGCTCTTTCACCTTTGCAACCGCAGAAGACGCCGACATCGAGGCCATCGCTGACATTAAAGGTAAACGGGTGACGTGGGTGCAAGGCTCGCCTTCTCTCAACAATGCCTCCACCGCCCTGCTCGCGTATGCCAACCTAACTTGGGACGATGTCGTAAAAGTTGAGGTCGGTGGTTACAACGCCTCCATCGATGCGGTGCTCAATGATCGATCCGACGTCGCTGGAGGAGCGTGCAATTCGCCTCCTTTCCTGCGTCTGGAAGCGTCTCCGCGTGGACTCAGATTCGTGAGTTTTCCTCACTCCGATCTCGCGGCAGTCAAACGCGTACGCGATCTGCTGCCCTGGTATGTCACTCACATTGCCACTGAAGGCCCCACAATTCCACCGGAAGGAATTGAGGTCTTTACCTCCGCTTACCCTCTTCTGGTTGGCATGGACACCGCCGATGATGGACTCGTCTACAACCTTGTGAAAGTCATGCATGAGCAGTTCGATGATTACAAGAATAGCGCACCTGGCGCAGGTGGCTGGCTCATAGACAGACAGAAGTTTGAGTCGGCATTCATCCCCTACCATCCCGCTGCGATTCGCTATTTTCGCGAAATAGGTGTGTGGTCAGAGGCCGCCGAAGTCAAACAGCAAGAGAACCTCTACCGGCAGGAAGTGCTGCACGAGGCCTGGGTGTCATTTCAGGGCGTCGCCCCCAAAGACCCTAAGGAATTTGAAGCAGCTTGGCTTGCCGCTCGCGTGAAAGCCCTTGCGGACAAAGGATTGGTAACCTTGGCGGACAACGTCTAAAGGTTTCTGACTAGCAAAGGCACCACGAAACTTTTTTGCTTCCACAATAAGAAGAACACTGACATGACTGACAAGCAAATTCCGGGTATTGAAACCGTTCTCGTACAGACTCCTCCAGAAGAGTTGGACGCACCTCTCGTAGGCCGCTACCGCGAGCTTTCTCAATCATGGCGTATGGTCATGGTCGTGTTGACGGGCGCAGCAACTCTACTCGCTATCAATCAGATTTTTGCTCTCGGATTTTTCGTCGGCAGTGTCATGCTGGACAGCCGATATCTGTATCTGATTACCGGAACCATGCTCGCCATGGTATTCATTACTTTTCCCGGCAGCAGTGCCAGTCGCAATCATGTGCCTTGGTACGACATCGCAATCGTTGCCGTGATCGCTGTCATCTTTGGGTATTTCGCCTGGAACGCAGAGCGGATTGTTCTGGAGGCGTGGGAGTACGTGGCGCCTCCCATCGGGATTG
>JBBSPQ010000416.1:0-3445 GCA_038258585.1 Pseudomonadales bacterium | reverse complement strand
GCCGATAGAGCGAATCATGATGTTGTAAATCTTGTCTGAATTCGGGAAGCCCTGATCGAAACTGTCGGCGTGGTTAGAAATCAGAATCGCCGATATCAAACACATAAAGCCAAGAGACAGGCTAAGCAAACTGATAACGGAGTGGAGTTTAAAACGCCACATGGCTTTGAAAGCCATTCGTGTGAAATGTTCCAGCATGGCAATGTCCTAGGCTGTTTCGAAAGAGTTGTGAGTGGAAACGAGTGACAATGCAGTATTGCCTTCGCTATCGACTACCTGACCATCCAGCATGTTGATGATGCGATCGGCCCGCGCGCCATGTTCGGGCGAGTGGGTGACCATCAAAATAGTGGAGCCATTTTGCTTTAGCACATCCAGCATGCGCATCACCTCGTCACCGTTCTTCGTGTCGAGATTACCGGTGGGTTCATCGGCGAGAATCAGTTTGGGTTTGCTCACCACAGAGCGCGCGACCGCTACACGTTGTTGCTGACCTCCTGAAAGCTCCTGCGGCTTGTGTTTTGCGCGGGCTTCAAGACCGACCAGCGCGAGAGCCTCGTCGACACGCACGCGACGTTCCTTCTTTGACAACCCGAGATAGAGCAAAGGAAGATCGACATTTTCGCTGACGCTGAGATCATCGATCAGATTGAAGTTCTGGAAGATAAAGCCAATATTTTCCTTGCGAAGATCCACCAGATCATTCTCGGAACGGCTACCGATCTCCTGCCCGTCGAACCAGTACTCTCCTGCGCTGGGTGAATCGATCATCCCGACAATATTCAGCAATGTGGATTTACCACAACCCGAAGGGCCCATCATCGCCACAAATTCGCCTTTGGCGATATGGATGTTGATGTTATCCAGCGCGCTGGTCTCCATATAAGAGGTGCGGTATATCCTGCTTAAATTCTTTAGTCTGATCACAAAGATTCCCCGAGTTTTTATAAGCAATTTTATTTTTCATTGAATGTCATTCAAAAACCAGGCCAGTCTGGATAAAGAATATAATTGCATTAATATCAATGTGTTGGGCTATTTAAGTTTGGGAGCCCGTCGGACTAAATGGAGCGGAAAGCTAAAGGATGGCAAATCTCGCCATTCAAAATCAGATATTGTGCGCGTTGACTTTATGAACCACCGTCGCTCGCAGTTGTTCGGCAACCTTGTCGGTGACATTGTAAAGGCGCACAGGCCTGAGTATGCCATTGATGTCCAGCTCAACCGTGACCAAGCCTCGGCGCAGCTGCATGATTGATCGACTGAAAATAACGGCTTGGATTTTTTCCAAGGGGACTATGTAGGTGCGCTGTGCGAGGAATGCGGATTTAATACACAGAAAACTCTCATCTAATCGATAAGCCGTGTCCGCATAATTTATCCTTACCATGCGATGCAAAAGGACCAACAATAGCAGAGCGATGACGCCCAACCCAATGTGCGCGGGTAATGATGCGTCCAGCGCCCTTTGCCATAAACCTCCGCGCGCCAAGGGACTAAAATAAGCGTCTATCCCAGAGATCAAACTCACCCCAATAAACAGGCTGACAAAGCTCAATAGCCACAAACGACGTCGGTGATAAGACTCTACGGGTAGCCAATTTTTATCAGGATAATTGCAAACGCTCCAAATGCTGGGAAGTAACCTAGAGATCTCAGCACTTTTACCAATTGGCACTAACTGACTGGCTCGTCCTCGATGTCTGCCTGGACGAGGCGCAACGATTTGCCACTGACATAAATCAAACAGGCGGCGTATGGGATTTGCAATGCCCACGATGGCTTGAATCTGCTGAGGATTGATCACCCGGGTGGAGCGTGTAAAAAGGCCGGAGACAATAAAAATGAGCTGGGATTTGACGACAACACGGTATCGAAACCAGCGCACTAACGCTGTCGCAACACCAATCAATAAGGCTGCGAGATAGACGAGAACTATGCTTGTTATGACAAATAGCCAAAATTGATTGTCACTTTCAATACCAAAGTTGGCTAGCGTTTTAACGTAGAGTTCGTACTCGTCGATAATGTAAGGCGTGATGGCGCGACCGTAGAATCGGTAAAGGATTCCGACAACAAAGAATATTCGAACGGGGAGGGAGCTCAATCCTTCGATCAGACTTTTCATCAACGTACTTTGATAAAGCACTTGGCGGTCGGACTCTTTAGCATCAGCAGATTTTTCGATGTACGACGAGTGGCTTTGTATCGCTTCCTCTATCTCCTTTGCTTGCTTGAATGTCACTGCTGGGAAAATCAGCGCTGGAATATTGCTCGCCTCCTGTTGAAGTTCCAGCCTCACTATCCCCATCAACTTTGCTAATGGATTCTGATGGCGGTTGACGTGATTGATCTTATCCAGCAGATAGCGATGCGTTTTTTTGGTGAAAACACCCTCAGTCACGGTCAGATATTTTTCCCCAACTGAGTAGCGATAGGATGAATAGCGGATCAGTCCAACCGCTAGCGCGAGCGAAGAAGACAAGAAAATGAAATTGACAAAGTTTTCGCCACGGGAAGACGCTACCCCACCAACAACAAACAGCAGAAAGTACCTACGCAGTATTCCGGCCAATTGAAACAACAGCATCGCCGGATGTAATCGGTGCCACACTGCGGTGGAAGGGTTAGCCAATGTCTTTGGCCTCATCCACTACTTGTCCCATTTGCGATCGTGCCTTCATCATTTCGCGAAACTTGGCGAGACGATCAGTTTTAGCGCCATGAAATCCCTCAACGATGTTAGCAAGATGGCTTTGCAGGGCGTCGGCGAGTTCTAACTTAACGCCGGGAATCGCGGTTCTGCCCGCACGTGATCCGGCAGAGTGCAGCACAAGACGCTTCAAACCACATAGTCGATCCAGAGGGTTAGCTCTTGAATCCACTTGTTGAATTCTGCTCCAAGGAATCGATATCTCGCGTCGGAACAGTACGCCAGACCTAACGATGATGTCGTACTTGCGGAGCTGAAAGCCCCAGAATCTATACGCCAGTAAAGGCCAGAGAATAAATGTGGCTGCTACGATCCATAGCAAAGAGGGCGTGTAAAGATATCGCTCGAGAAAGACTGTGGGTAATCCCAGCCCAAACAGCATTATTAGCCCAATCAGGATCATGCAAAAGAAAACGCGCCCTCCCAACATGGGAATTTGGACTCGAGGATGCAAGCGATACTCATGATCCAGCAAGACATTTTCGTGGCTGAATCCTTGTCGCTGATTGTCGTCGGCATACTCTTGCTCTGTGCTATCACCAGTCATTTAATTTCCCTTTAGGTTTCTAACAGGTCATCGATCAACAATTCTGCATTGTACATCTGCATTTGACAATGAAACGAGTACGTTCCAGCAGCCATAGGAGGGAGCTAGATATTCTTATGTATAGTGGACCCCGAAATCGAGACACCTTTTTTAGATGCTCTGTCAAAAAAAGTGAGGCAGGCAAT